>JAHEEJ010000139.1 GCA_024640705.1 Deltaproteobacteria bacterium | reverse complement strand
TCAATAACGACCGATCATCCGCAAATACATCCGCGCGTCTTCGCGCTCGGGATGTTCGGTGAGCACGGCCTCCCACTCTTGTGCGGCCTCTTCGGTTCGACCCAGCGAATAGAGTGTGACGCCGAGTTGTACCGCCGCATCGAAGAACCCCGGGTGACTGCGCAGGACGCGGCGAAACTCAGCCAGCGCGCGATCTGGAAGCCCGACGTCCCGCAGCGCGATGCCGAGCTTATTTCGGATGTCGGGGAAGTTCGGGCAGCGATCGAGCGCCTTGCGGTAGGCCTCGATGGCCTCGCGCAATTCACCCACTTCGCGATAGGCGTCGCCGAGCGCAGCCTGGAGGTTGGCGAGCTTGCCGCGGGTGGTCGCGTCGAGCACGTCGTCCGGCGAGCGCGACAGCCTTCCCGCCCGCTCCGCGATCTCGCGAGAGCGATCGAAGTCACCCTGACTCTCGTAGACATTCGCCAGCGCGAGCAGCGCCTCCGAGTACGAAGGATTGATCCGCAGCGCTTCGCGAAGCGAATGGGCCGCCGCACTGATGTCCCCCTTGCGGTGGTACATCACGCCGATCATGTAGTGAACGTCTGCAAAATTGCGCGTTTGAATCAGCCGGGTGAGGTGGGGAAGCGAAGCCTCTGCATCCCCACGCTCGAAGCAGCGTCGTCCGAGTTCGTAATCTCGACGCTCGACGGGCGTCAACGGTCCAGCCTCGTGCATCCATCGCCCCCTAGTTGCTCGTCGGCTCCTCTTCGATCCGCTTGGCTGCCGCAGCAGCGTACTTGGTATCCCGATAGTTCTGCACGATCGACTGGAAGATCCGATCCGCCTCTTCGGTGCGGCTCATCTCCACGTAACAGACACCCAGATTGTAGAGCGCCTCGGCGTCCAGGCCGAGGCCCGGATATTCGTTCAGCAACGACCGATAGCGCTCGGCAGCGCTTTCGTACTCCTGTCTCTGCATGTAGAACGCGGCGATTTCGGTGATGTTCTTGGCGAGGTGCGTGCGAAGATCTCGCCACAGGATCTCGGCTTCGCGGGCTTCAGGCGAATGCGGGTATTTCGCGAGCAGGCGGTCGAGGTGGAGTAGCGCGTCGCGGGTGGCGGTCTGGTCGCGGTTGGCGGCGTGCATCTGCCGCTCTCGGCAATACGCCGAGCGCAGGATCGTATAGGGAACCTTCTCGTGCTGGGGGTGGAGGTCCGCAAAATCCCGGTAGTAGGAAAGCGCCTCGTCGTAGCGCCGATCGTCGAAATAGGCGTCGGCGATCTTGAGTTCGGCCATGACGGCGACGTCGCTGTAGGGATAATTGTCGATGATCGACTGGAGCTTCCCGATGGCCTTGACGTAGTCGACGGTGCGGAAAACGAGCCAGCTTCGGCCTTTGAGGATGTCGAGCGCTTCCTCGTACAATTCTTCGGCCGGCGCCACATCGTCGAATGCGGGCGGGGGCGACGAGCAGGCCGTCGCGAGCGTGAGGGCGATTGAAGCGAGAAGGATCGAACGGTTACGCAAAGGCTCCCCAAATGTTCGGCAAATGATCGGGCCATCTGGACCCTTGTCAATTTGCTAGCGTGTCGTACCCCATCATACCGGCGAGAGGAATATAACGATGAACAGGCGATCGCTCGAAAATTTGCGAACGGACCGGCGCCTCGCTGGGCGCGGTGGCTGGATCTCCCGGTCGGAACTGGCTCGGGAAGCCGAAGGTCTGCCGGATGCCAGCGGGAAGATTGCAGTAGAAGAACCCGAGCCGAACCCGGACGAGAACGACGCGATGCCGCCCGAAGCCGATCCCCAGATGACCGGTTGAATCGATACGGCCTAACCCAGATAGGGCCCTAGCCCATGATCAAGCAGCAGCTGGGAGATCGACTCGACGACTGGATTCACGCGGCCTTTCCGTTCCTGTTCGTCCGCCCGCTGAACCCCAACCTGCTGACGGTGATCGGAGCCATCGGCTCGATCATCGCCGCTGCCGCATTCGCAGAGGGCTGGCTCGTCTGCGGCGGAATCCTCATGCTCGCGAGTGGCTTCTTCGATCTCGTCGACGGCGTGGTCGCGCGCCACCAGGGAATCGCTACGCGCTTTGGTGCGTTTCTCGACTCGACGCTGGATCGGCTAGCCGATGTGGTGGTCCTGGTGGGCCTGTCGATCTACTTCGCGCGCATTGGAGAGCCGGGCAACGTGCTGCTCACCGGATCAGCGCTGACCGTGACGGTGCTCGTTTCCTACTCGGCGGCCCGTGCGAAACATTCCGTACCCGCGGGCGTCAACGTCGGCTTCTTCGAGCGCGGTGAGCGCGTCGGGCTGCTGGCCGCGGGGGCGATCCTGGGCTTCGTCGTGCCGGCGCTGTGGATCCTGCTGATCGGCAGCGCCGCGACGCTCGCCCAGCGCTTCGTTCGGGCCTACCGTGAAATGGAACGACTCGACGCCGAAGAGCGAAACAGCTCGGAGGCACAAGCTTCAAGGACGGAAACCTGATGCCGACACAAGAGGACAAACGAGGAACGGGCTTTACGATGAACGACCCCGACGAGCGATCGGAGGGCGCTGGAGGCGCCACGATCGACTTCTCGACGCTCGTACTCTCCCTGGGAACCACCGCGCTCTACCAACTCGGCGAGATCGGAGACTCCGAGGGGGGAGCCGAGAAGCGCGCCGAACCCAATCTCGCCATCGCCAAGCAGACCATCGACACCCTCGAGATGCTCAGCGAGAAGACCCGCGGCAACCTCACGGACACCGAGTCCAAACTCCTCGAGAGCATCCTCTACGATCTGCACATGAAGTTCGTCGAGGCCAGGAAGTGAGCACGCGGCCTGGCTCCGCGAGCCGGAGCCTGCGCTGCCACGCGCCGGGCAAGATCAATCTCGGCTTGCGCGTCGTCGGCAGACGCGCGGACGGCTATCACGAACTCGTGAGCCTGTTCGCGCCGCTGGATCTCGGCGACGAGGTCGAGGTCGCGATTTCGGACTCCACCACCCTCGAAGTGGAGATTGGGCTCGAGGGAGCGAGCGAAGGGATCCCCGCCGACGCCACCAATCTCGCCCACCGGGCAGCCAGGGCCTTCGCGGAGGCCGCGGGCCTGAGCTGCCGGATCGAGCTGCGGATCGACAAGCGGCTGCCGGCGGGCGCGGGATTGGGGGGAGGCTCCAGCGACGCGGGCGCCGTGCTGCGAGCCCTCTGCGATCTGTTTCCGGGCGCGCTGGACGGACCGCGGCTCGCCGAGCTCGCCCTCGGGCTCGGAGCGGACGTGCCGTTCTTTCTCGACCCCCGGCCCGCGATGGTCACCGGCATCGGCGAGCGACTCGAAACCGTGGACGGCCTGCCCTCGCTACCCGTCCTGCTCGCAAACCCGGGCATCGCGCTCTCGACCGCCGAGGTCTTCCAGGCCTTCGCGGCAATCCAGCCCGCGTTGACGAAATCCGCCCCCGATCGTAGGATCCCGCCTCTTTCCGGGGTGACCAGCCCCGGATGGACGTTTGCGGGGGTCGCCGGGCTCAGCCTGGAAAACGACCTCGAACCGATCGCGATCCGACTCTGCCCGCCGATTGCGCGGCTGCAGAGACGGATCCGAGCCACAGGCGCGCCGGCGGTCGGCATGTCGGGCAGTGGGGCCACGGTATTCGGCCTCTTCGAATCCGCGGAAGCTGCGGAGCGTGCGCTAGCAGAAGCGGCCTTCGAGGCGCCCATCTGGGCCCGGGTCGCAGCCACACAGGAATCTCGATAGGCTGACGCTTCCCGATCGCAGCCTCGAAACAGCCCCGGAGTATCCAGATCATGCAACGCGCCAAGCTCTTTGCGGGGAACTCGAATCCCATCCTTGCCGAGGCCGTGGCTCGCCACCTCGACACGCAGCTCGGCAAGATCGACGTCGGCACGTTCAGCGATGGCGAAGTCAACGTCGAGATCCACGAGAACGTGCGCGGCATGGATTGCTTCGTGATCCAATCGACGTCATCGCCCGCCAACAGTCACCTGATGGAAATGCTCATCATGATCGATGCGTTGCGGCGCTCGTCCGCCAAGCGCATCACCGCGGTGATTCCCTACTACGGTTACGCGCGACAGGATCGCAAAGTCCGGCCGCGCGTTCCGATCTCCGCCAAGCTCGTAGCGGATCTGATCAGCACACCCGGAACCGACCGCCTGCTCTGCATCGATCTGCACGCGGGGCAGATCCAGGGATTCTTCAACATCCCGGTCGACAACATCTTTGCAACGCCCGTGATGCTGGACGCGATCCGAACGCGCTACGAAGGACCGCTTACGATCATTTCGCCGGATGCCGGAGGCGTCGAGCGATCGCGCGCCTACGCGAAACGGCTCGACGCAAATCTCGCAATCATCGACAAACGCCGCGAGGCTGCCAACGTCGCGGAAGTGATGAACATCGTCGGTGAAGTCAAGGGACAGACCTGCGTGATCGTCGACGACATGGTCGATACGGCGGGAACGCTCGCAGAGTCTGCAGTCGCACTGGAGCGAGAGGGAGCGAAGGCCGTCTACGCGGTCATCACCCATCCGGTTCTGTCGGGACCGGCCGTCAAACGAATCGCCGAGAGCCCGCTGAAGGAACTCATCGTCACCGACACGATCCCGCTGCGGCCCGATGCGTTGGATTGCCCCAAGATACACGTCGTGACGATCGCTCCCCTGCTCGGAGAATCGATCCGCCGAATCAGCAACGAAGAGAGCGTCAGTTCGCTCTTCGTATGAAGACTTTACTTTAGGAGAAACCCGTGGGTGAATTCGCGCTAGGCGTTGAGATACGACAACAAAAAGGGAAGGGCATCGCCCGCAAGCTGCGCGCAGCCGGCCGGATCCCGGCGGTCTGCTACCGGCGCAATGCGGAGCCGGTCCCGATCAGCCTGGATCCCAAAGAGCTCGACCGCTTGCTCCGGAAGGCGAGTTCGGGAATCAATACGTTGATCGATCTGAAGGTCGCGGGCGGCGGCGATTTCGACGGCCGGCAGGTGCTCGTCAAGGAACTCCAGCGCGACCCGATCTCCGGCGCCTACCTTCACGCGGATCTCTACGCAGTAGACCTGCAGCAGATGATCCACGTTTCGGTTCCGATCAACCTCAAGGGCACGCCCATCGGCGTGTCGCTCGGTGGCGGCATCCTCGATCACGCCACCCGCGAACTCGATGTCGAATGTCTGCCGAATGCAATTCCCGAGGAATTCGCGATCGACGTGAGCGCGATCGAGGTCGGCGACTCGCTCCACGTTCGCGATATCGAAGTCCCCGAGGGCGTTGAAATCCTCAACGATCCCGACGTCTCGATCATGTCCGTGGTGGCGCCGGCCGTCGTCGAGGAAGCGGCAGCGGCCGCAGAAGAAGTCGAGGGAGAAGCTGCCGGCGCGGAGGCCAAAGCCGAGGCTGCGACGGAAGAATCCGCGGAGAAGAAGAGCGACGACTGACGCGGCCGCCTGGAATGAAGCTCGTCGTCGGACTCGGAAATCCGGGGGCGCGATATGTGGCCACGCGCCACAACATCGGCGCCCGGATCGTCGATCGATTCGCCTTCGACTGCGGCATCCCGCTCGCGGAGCGCCGATTCGAGAGCCGCTTTGGCCGGGGGCGGATTTCGCCTCCGGCCGGCAGGCCGCCTGGAGATTCGGCTGAACATTCGGCCCATCGCCCGACTCTGGACGTCGCTGTGTTGGTTCCCGAAACCTACATGAATCATTCGGGTAGCGCGGTGGCCGCGGCGCTGAGAGGCCTGTCGGTGGAAGACATCCGCACCGACCTGCTGGTCGTCGTCGACGATCTGGACCTGCCCTTTGGGCGCCTGCGGATCCGGCCGCGGGGAAGTTCCGCGGGCCACCGGGGACTCGAGGACATCGCCGAGCAGATCGACAGCAGCGACTTCCCCCGCTTGCGCTTCGGGATCGGACGGCCCGAACCCGAGATCGATCCCGTGGACTGGGTGCTTCGCGCCTTCTCCAGCGCGGAGGAGGCCGCGCTCGAAGAGCGGATTTCGCTGGCCGCAGAGGCCGTTGGCTCGATTTTGATCGACGGCGTCGTCTCCTCGATGAACCGCTACAATCGCGGCCCCGAATCGGGGGACTAGCGATTGTCCCACGCGAGCGGCGTTCGGAAACAGCCAACGGACTCGACACCAGACGGGCCACTCATTCAATCAACTGCATTCAATCCAGACGAACAGGTGAACGGATCGTGAGCGAAACGAACAAACGCGGCGTCATCAACCTCCTGCAAGAATTCTCGATACCCCTGTTGTCCGGTGTGGTGGTAGCGATGTTCTGGGCAAACCTGGATCACGAATCCTACGAGCACGTGATCCACTGGGTGCCGATCGCCGACCTCAAGATCTTCGGCCATCTCGTCACCCATCACTGGCTCGTCAACGACGTCTTCATGGTGTTCTTCTTCGGAATTGCCGCCAAGGAAATCACCGAATCCTGCTTGCCGGGTGGAAATCTCAATCCGATATCGAAGTCGATCAATCCGTTGATGGCGACACTGGGTGGAGTCCTCGGGCCCGTGCTGGTCTTCTTCATCGGCATGTCCTTCCTCTATGGACCGACGGACGATCTCGCAACACTGAGGCGTGGATGGGGCGTCCCGACCGCGACGGACATCGCGCTCGCATGGCTCGTCGCGCGAACCGTCTTCGGCAAAGGGCATCCCGCGATCAATTTCCTGCTGCTGCTCGCCGTGGCCGACGATGCGATCGGCCTTGCGATCATCGCGATCTTCTACGGCGATCCACACCTTCCGGCCCGTCCCGAGTTCCTGCTTCTGATCGTTGCCGGGATGGCCATCGCCTACGGGATGCGCCGAGCGGGCGTCAAATCGTGGATCCCGTACATCGTGGTCGGCGGTCCGCTCTCCTGGCTCGGGTTGTCCCTCGCACACCTCCACCCCGCGCTCGCGCTCGTCTTCATCGTTCCGTTTCTTCCCGGACCGCGCCGCGACATCGGCCTGTTCATCGAACAGGACGAGATCGATCGCATGGGCGAGGAGCTCGCCGAGGACCTCCACATGGGGCACTCGCCGCTGCACCAATTCGAACACCAGCTGAAACTCTTCGTCGATTTCGGCCTGTTCTTCTTCGCCTTCACCAACGCGGGTGTCGTGTTCGCATCGATCGGAAGCATGACCTGGTTGATCCTCGGATCCCTGGTGATCGGCAAGACAGCGGGCATCACGCTGCTGGGCCTGGCCGCCAGGATGATCGGCTTTCCGCTGCCCAATCGGATGGGCGTGCGCGAACTCGTGATGGCCGGATACGTGGCGGCGCTCGGGCTGACCGTCGCCCTCTTCGTGGCGGGCGCGGCATTCGTCGATCCGATCCTGCTCGGGCAGGCGAAAATGGGGGCGCTGTTTTCCGGCTTCGTGGGGCTCTCCGCGATTCTGATCGGGCGCTCGCTCGGCATGAACCGCAGCGCCGAGACCGAATAGCCCACGCAGGTCCACTGCGAGTTGCCCGGGCAGTTCCGTGAACTTTTTTCGGTTCGCCTCGAGCCGGGGCTCAGTTGACCGGATCCTCTCGGGGTAACCGACCCATTGCAGGGTGTGGTTCCGGGGGGCCGGGGCGGTCTCTCCGCGAATGGCTCGCCCGCCAAGAGGCCAGTCTTGCAGCGGTGTACGCGCGGTGAAGTTGGTTTTGCGAAATGCGGGGTTTCGTGGCGGGCTGCGCTTTATTTCGCTGCGAGACCGCCCCGGCCCCCCGGAACCACACCGCGTACGGCCCTCGTCTGCGCTACTGGAAATTGACTGGTATTTGTACCGACTTAAAATGTCATTTCTTGTGATCATTGTCCGGTCAATTGGCCATTGACCCCCCAATGGCGGATCCATAGACTCCCGTCCATGGATATCGCATTGGAGCGGGGGACGGGCCGGGAGCGCGCCGTCTACCGCCAGATTTCCGATCACATCCGACTCGAGGTGGCCGGCGGCCGACTCGAAGCGGGCGATCGATTGCCTCCGATTCGCGATCTCGCAAGAGAGCTCGGCGTCAACCGCGACACCGTCGCACTCGCCTACGAAGAGCTCGTCAACGCGGGAGTCGCGGTCTCTACGGTCGGACGCGGCACCTTCGTCGCACCCGCGCGCACGAACACCGCGCCGAGCGCCGAAGAATTCCACCCCGCGCTGTCTCCGCTGACGGAACGCCTGCTCGGCTTCGAGCGCGCCCGGCCGCAATTTGGCAGCACGGCGAACGCCGTGCCGATGCACTCGCTCGTTCCCGACCAGAGCCTCTACCCCGCCGATGAATTTCGCCGGGTCTTGAATCGCGTGCTGCAGCAAAGCGGGCCGGAGTTGCTGCTCTACGGCAGCCCGCAGGGCCATCTCGGACTGCGCGAAACCCTCGCCAAGCGACTCCAACACGAGGGGATCGACATCAGCGCCAATGGCATCTTGCTCTGCCACGGAGCGAGCCAGGGGATCTCGCTCGGATTGCGGCTGTTCGCGCAAGCGGGCGACACCGTCGCGGTCGAAGAGCCGACGTACAACAACGCAATCGCAGCGGCCCACGGTCTCGGATTCAAGATTGCGCCGATTCCCATGCGCGAGGCCGGACTCGACCTCGATGCACTCGACCGCATCCTCGCGCGCCCCGAAGTCAAGGTCCTCTACACGATTCCGACCTTCCACAACCCACTCGGCTCGACGACGTCGGTCGATCACCGCCGTCGCTTGCTCGAGATCGCCGCGCGCCACCGCAAGCCCGTGATCGAAGACGGCTACGAAACCGATCTGCGCTTTTCGGGGCGGACGGTTCCCTCCCTGGCTGCGCTCGATCGCAGCGGGCTCGTCTTGCACCTCTTCTCGTTTTCGAAATCACTCTTTCCGGGCGCTCGGGTC
>JAHEEJ010000138.1 GCA_024640705.1 Deltaproteobacteria bacterium | reverse complement strand
TGACGATCTCGACCAATTCCTTGGTGATCGCCGCCTGCCGCGCGCGGTTGAATTGAAGTGTCAGTTTCTCGACCAGTTCTTCGGTGTTGCGCGTCGCCGATTCCATCGCCGCCATCCGCGCAGCGTGCTCGCCAGTCTGGTTTTCCAGCAGCGCACGGTAGATCTCGACCTCGACCGCCTTCGGCACGAGGACCGCCAACAGGCTTTCGGGGTCGGGCTCGATTTCGTACGGCAACGCGTCCCCGCTCGATTCGCCCTCCGCGGTAAACGGAAGCAGCTGAACCGCCTTCGGGTGCTGCGTCATCGCCGATACGAACTCGTTGTAGATGATGAAGACCTTGTCGACATCACCCGAAACGAACCGACCGGAAACGGCCTTCGCGATTTCCGCCGCCTTGCCATAGGTCACCCAACCCTGCTGCGGGTAGTTGCCCTCGAGTTGACTCGCGCGGCGGCGGCGGAAGAACTCCTGCCCGCGCTTGCCCGCGGTCGTGATCGAGACCTTGCAGCCCTCGGCTTCGCGCTCCGCGATCTGCCTGGCGGCAAACTTGAGCGCGTTGGAATTGAATCCGCCGCAGAGCCCGCGATCCGAGACGGCCACCACGAATTCCACCTTCTTCACTGATTCCCGCTGTTCGAAAAACGGGTGCGCGTCTTCGGACACGCCCTGGGAGACCTGCGAAACGGTCGCCCGCATCCGATCCGCGTAGGGGCGCGCGTTATCGCTCGCGGTCTGGGCGCGGCGCAGCTTGGCGCCGGAGACCATGCGCATGGCGCGCGTGATCTGCTGCGTCTTCTTGATGCTGCCGATTCGGCGCTGAATGTCCTTTAGATTCGGCAATTAGCTGGCCTCGGTCGCCGCCGTCGCGCTCGGTTCGAAGATTCCCGCAAATTCATCGAGCGCCGCGATCAATTTTTGCTCGGTTTCGGACTCGAGCTTGCCACTCTCTCTGATCGCCGAGAGGACGCCGGCGTGATTCCGGCGAACGTGGTCGAGCAGCTCGGCTTCGTAGCGCAGCAGATCTTTGACCTCGTAGGCGCGCACCCAGGAGTCGCGATCTTCGCGCGGCGCCGCGGCGAAGATCGAAACGACCTGCTCTTCCATCTTCATGGGCGAGTACTGGAGTTGCTTGAGCATTTCGGTCTGGCGCTCGCCGTTCGCGATCTGCTCCTGGGTCGATTTGTCGAGGTCGCTGCCGAACTGCGCGAAGGCCGCCATCTCGCGGTACTGCGCGAGACTGAGCTTGAGCTTGCCCGCAACCTGCTTGGTGGCCTTGGTCTGCGCCGCACCACCCACCCGCGACACCGAGATGCCGACGTTCACGGCGGGCCGCACACCGGAGTTGAAGAGGTCGCCTTCGAGAAAGATCTGGCCGTCGGTGATCGAGATGACGTTGGTCGGAATGTAGGCCGAAACGTCACCCGCCTGGGTCTCGATGATCGGCAGCGCCGTGAGGCTCCCGCCGCCCTCTTCGTCGCTCATCTTGGCGGCGCGTTCGAGCAACCGAGAGTGCACGTAGAAAACGTCGCCCGGGTAGGCCTCGCGTCCGGGCGGCCGGCGCAACAGCAGTGAAAGCTGCCGGTAGGCGACCGCCTGCTTCGAGAGGTCATCGTAGATGATCAGCGCGTGCTTGCCGTTGTCGCGAAACCACTCGCCCATCGTCACGCCCGAGTAGGGGGAGATGTACTGCAGCGGCGCGGGCTCGCTCGCAGTCGCGGCGACCACGGTCGTGTATTCCATCGCGCCGTGCTGATGGAGCTTGTCGACGACCTGGGCGACCGTCGATTGCTTCTGTCCGATCGCGACGTAGATGCAGAAGACGTCGGTGTCCTTCTGGTTGATGATCGTGTCGACCGCGATCGCGGTCTTGCCGGTCTGGCGGTCACCGATGATGAGTTCGCGTTGTCCGCGCCCGATCGGCGTCATCGCGTCGATCGCCTTGATGCCGGTCTGGAGCGGCTCGTGAACCGACTTTCGCGCGACGATGCCGGGAGCCTTGAGCTCGACGCGGCGGGATTCGGTGGTCTCGATCGGCGGACCGCCGTCGATGGGATTGCCGAGCGCATCGACCACCCGGCCGATCAATGCCTCGCCCACGGGAACCTCGATGATGCGGTTCGTACGCCGGACGACGTCGCCCTCGCGTACGTGATAGGCCTCGCCCATCACCGCGATACCGACGTTGTCCTCCTCGAGGTTGAGCACCATGCCCGAGACGCCGCCGGGGAACTCGACGAGTTCGCCCGCCATTGCGGCTTCGAGTCCGTATACGCGCGCGATGCCGTCGCCGATCGAGAGTACGGTCCCCGTCTCTGCGACGTCGATCTCGCGACCGTACTCCTTGATCTCGCGCCTCAGGATGTCGGTAATTTCGGCCGGCTTGATGTCCAAGATGGTTTCCTCTTTTTATTCGGGCCCGCTGATCTCGCGAAGAACCCTTCGAGCTAGCTGGGGAATTCTTCGAATTCCCTTTGCGTCGTCGCGCAACCCCATCCTGGGGTCGCGCTCCTAGTTGTCTCCGTGCAGGCTTCTTCCCTGTGTCAATGTGCCGCGCAGTTGTGACAGCTGCGTGCGAAGGCTGCCGTCAAATACGAGTCCGCCCACCGTGGCGATTGCGCCGCCAATCAGCGAGGGGTCGACGTGCACGGTCAGGTCGATTTGCTTGCCGGTTCTGCGAGCCAGCGCGTCGACGAGGCGCGCGCGCTGTTGGTCGCGCAACGGGCTTGCGCTTCGCACTTCGGCGCGAACGCGGCCGGCCGCCTGATCCGCCAGGCGATTGAACTCGCCGCGGATGGCTTCGAACGCGACCAGGCGCCGTTGATCGATCAGATAGGCAAAGAAATTCTCGATCATGCGACTTCCGCCGCCCTGTTTACAGACGCTTTTCAATACTTCACGCCGTTCGGAAGCGGGGTGAAGCGGCTGGAACAGTCGCCGCTGCAGATCGGGATTCGCGGCAAGCAGCCGGGCCATGTCGTCGAGTTCGCCCCGGATCGATGCGATTTCGCCTGCCTCCCGGGCCAACGAGAAAAGAGCGCGCGCGTAGCGGTGGGCGGCTTTGTTCTGCACGGCTAGGCGCCCTCCCGCTGGTTTTCATCAGAGCCCGGCGTCGAGGCGATGAGGTCGATGAACTCATCGATCAGGCGATCTCGATCGGTTTCGTTCACTTCACGGTTAAGGCGCTCACCCGCAAGTTCGATCGCGAGCTGCGCCGCTTCTTCGCGGAGGACTTCGCGCGCGCGCCGGAGTTCCAACTCGATGGCAGCCGTTGCGTCGCGCCGGATCCGCTCCGCGCTGGCGCGCGCATCTTCGATGATTCGCTCGCGCTCGGCCTCGGCGCGTTGGCGCGACGTCGCGCGAATCCCCTCGAGTTCACCATCGAGGTCGATCATGCGGCGCTGCCAATTCGCGTAGGTGGTCTCGGCCGTCGCAAGTTGATCGGCGGCCGTCTGGAGTTCGCTCTGGATTTTGCCCCGGCGCTTGTTGAAATAGGCCCGCAGCGGTTTGCGGGCGAAATAGACCAGCACCGCAATCAGCAGCACGAGATTGACGGCCGGCCAGACAAAAGCCTGCAGCGCCGATGCGGGCTCTTCCGAGGCGTGCGCGGGCAGGGCGAGCAGCAGCGGCAACAGCGCAACTGCAATGCGAAGATTCACACAGGCGCGAAGATTCATAGCGGCCGGCCCAACACGCGAGACGCGGCTTCATCCGCGAGGCCCTGGGCGTTGGCGCCCAGCGTCTGGCGCGACTCCTCGAGCGCCGCGGCGAGTTCGGTCCTCGCGCGCTCGAGCTGGCGCTCGGATTCGGAACGAGCCTCGTCGATCACGGTCGAATTTTCTTTGCGCGCAGTGGCGGCTTCGCTCTTGCGCGCCTGCTCGGATTCCGCGCGCACTTCGCGCACCGCTCGTTCGTAGTCGGCGAGGGTTTCTTCGGCGTGCTTCATCACCTTCTCGGCCCGCTTGCGCGTACCAGCCGTTCGCTCCTCGCGCGCGTCGAGTACCCGGAAGATCGGTTTGAAGAGAAGTGTGTTGACGGGATACATCAGCAGCGCGAAGAGCACGATCAGCATCGGAAGTTTGCCGAACCAATCCGGCAGCAAGACCAGGCCACCTTCGCTGGCCGCAGCGGTGCCCGCGCACAGCACGCATGCGCAGAGCGCACAAACCGCGACCCACTTCAGATTCAGCTGATGTCGGGCTTTCACTTCAATCTGCCCCAGATAGGGTCTCGGCCTCGATCCGGCATCCCCGGACTTCGGGCCAACCGTTGGTGGGCGATCCAGTTTCACAGTTCCGCTTGCGCGCCGATTCGATAGGTGGCGCGTTTCCGCCGACCCCTGACGGGTTCCGAAGTTCCCATCCATTTCAGGGCTCCCGCCTGCTGCGGGCTCTCTTCAAACCAGGCGCCGAGTCGTTCAAACCGGGCGTCGATGCGACCGGTTTCAACGACCGCGACCGCGGTGGAAGCCAGAGGCGTTTGCACTCAAAAAGCCTCCGGCGGATCGCAGAGTTCAGCGGCCCGCCGGAGATCAAGAGGCGGAAGTTTTACATAGCTGACGGGAACTTCAAGCTCATAAAAGCCCGTCACGCGGGGCCGGCTGGCGCTTCGGAGGCCCGACTCCAAACGCCTGCAGGGCTCGAGTGCAAGCTCGACCCGGGGCTCGCGCTAGGCCGGAGGAGCCGACCCGGTCTGGTCCTCGGTCTCGGTCTCGGTCCGGCAGCGCCCTTCGAAGAAGCAGCCCTCGGCCAGGACCAGGCGCGGGGTATCGAGCCGGGCCCGCACCCGAGCGCTCTGCAGCAGCTCGATGCGGCCGCTGGCCTCGGCTTCGCCATCGAATTCGCCTTCGATGACGATTTCGGGGGCTTCGATCCGGGCTTTGACGCGGGCGGACGGGCCAATCCAGAGCAGATCCGAGGCGATCACCTCGCCGCTCACGCAGCCGTCGATCCGACCGGGCGCTCTCAGCGCGAGCAACCCCTCGAATCGCGCGCCGGGGCGCAGCAAGCTCGGGGGGCTAGACCCACAATCGAGGTGGTCCGGCCGCTCAGGCATCGCCCAACAGCAGACCCGCGATCCGCCCGAGGTCTTCGGCGCCGAAATACTCGATCTCGATGCGGCCGCGCGCATCGTCTCCGTTGATCCGGACGCTGGTTTGCAGGCGCCGGCGCAAGCTGTCCACGAGCATCTGGCGGTTGGGGTCGGCCACCGGGCGGCGCGGCGCGCGCGGGCGCTTGGGCTTCGAGACGTCGCGGGCGAGCCCTTCGCTGACGCGAACCGAAAGTCCCTCTTTGACGATGCGGTCCCGCAGGTGCCGGCGGCGCTCCGGGTTTTCAACCGAGAGCAGCGCCTTGGCGTGTCCGATGCTCAGGCGGCCGGCTTCGACATCGCCCTGAAACTCCCGCGGTAGATCGAGCATCCGCAGGTGATTGGCGACCGTCGATCGGTCGAGGCTGACGCGTTCGCCGACGGCTTCCTGGGTTGCACCCGACGCGCAGAGTGCCTTGAAGGCGTGTGCGAGTTCGATCGGATTGAGATCCGCGCGCTGTACGTTCTCGATCAGCGCCAGCTCGAGCCGGTCGCGGTCGTCGACATCGGTCACCACCGCCGGAATCGACTCGAGCTTCGCGAGGCGCGCAGCCCGCCAGCGCTGCTCGCCGCAGATCAATTGGTAGCGGTGTCCGGCCTTGGACACGACCACGGGTTGCAGCACGCCGTGGCGGGATATTGACTCGGCCATGCGCCCGAGATGTTTGGGATCGAAGGTGCGCCGCGGCTGGTCGGGATTGGGCTCGATGGAATCGAGCGGGATGTGCATCGGACCCGTTTCTGCGACGGGCGGGGGCGAGCTTGCGGGTACTGCGCCGGGAATCAGCGCTCCGATGCCACGCCCGAGTGCTCTGTGCTGATTACTCATCGATGTTTCCCTCGAGTGCCAGGCCGCTGGGGAAAACGGAGGACACAGTAGAGTGTGATTTTCGCGGATACCGGCGCAGGATCTCGTCCGCGAGGTTCAGATAACTGATCGCGCCCTTGGAGTGGATGTCATACAGAAGCGCGGGCTTGCCGTGGCTCGGCGCCTCACTCAGCCGCACGTTGCGCGGAATTTCCGTTTTGAATACGTCGACACCGAAATGGTCGCGGACTTCCGCGCCGACCTGGCGGCTGAGGTTGTTGCGCTGATCGACCATCGTGAGCAGGATGCCTTCGAGGCCGAGCTCGGGATTCAGTTGTTCGCGCACCAGCTCGACGGTCTCGAGCAAGCCAGCCAGGCCTTCGAGCGCGTAGTACTCGCACTGCAGCGGGATGATCACGTGTGACGCGACACACAGCGCATTCAGGGTCAGCAGGCCCAGAGAGGGCGGGCAGTCGATGAAGACGAACTCGTAGGCTTGACGCAGATCCGAAAGCGCGCGCTCCAATTGACGCTCGCGGTTGAGCATCGAAGCGAGTTCGATCTCTGCGCCATAGAGGTCGCGACCGGCCGGAATCAGATCGAGAAATTCGAGCTCGGTGGAGTGCACGATGTCCTTCATCACGCAGCGTCCGCTAATTGCGTCATAAATATGACGCGGCGCCGCCACGCCAAAGGCGCTCGTCGCGTTCGCCTGGGGATCCAGGTCGAGCAGAAGCGTCGATCGCTCCGCCGCAGCGAATGACGCAGCGAGATTCACCGCGGTCGTGGTCTTGCCGACCCCGCCTTTCTGGTTGACGACGGCGAATACCATGCCCGAAGCGGGCGCGTGTTGCGGTTGCATCGCGAAGTTGGGCTCGGACAGAGTGATTCCCCGGGGGGATTGATTTGATTTACAGAATCTAACACACCCCTCGGCTGCTGTCGCAAACATTCTGGCATCGATTGCAAAAAACGATTTCGCGATCTGCTACGCGGCGTTTCCGGGAGTTTTGCGCGCAAACCAGAGTGCTCGACGCACGCCACCCAGCGGCACACCGTAGGTCGCAACCGGCTCGAAGCGAACCCGGAGATCGTCATTCGGAACGGGCGGGGGAGGCATCGAGCCTGGAAAGAGCAGCCATCCACCCGTCTCGACCCACGGCAGCAAGAGGGGGAGGGCATTCGCGGGCTTTGCGACCGCCTGGGCGATTGCCGCGGCGTGAAGCGACGGCTCGAGGGCCTCCGCGCGACCGAGTTCGGCGCGGACATTCTCCAGCCCGAGCTGTCGAATCACCTGGCGCTGGAAGTGATGCCGCCGCTCGCGAGATTCCACCAAGGTCACCCGACAGCCGGGGCGCAAAATGGCGACTGGAAAGCCCGGAAAGCCCGCCCCGGAGCCGATATCTGCCAGAGAAGCGATCTCGGGCAGCTGTTTGGTGAGCGCGGCGGCATCCAGAATCAACCTCCGAACGATTTCGGAAGCCGTTCGGTGGCCTGTCAGATTGATCCGTTTCGACCATTGGGCGAGCAGGGATGTGAGTTCGAGCAGTGCCGCGAGCTGGTTTTCGGTAACCGCCAGCTCGAGCTCGGCGAGTCCCGCGGCCAGGAGGCCACGAGCATTGGAATCATCCCCGGTCATCGGCAGAATGAGTAGCAGGTCGGGTAGAGAAGGTGTTCCACGTGGAACAGCCGAGACTGCGTTCCACGTGGAACATTCGAAGCCTGACGGAGCCTCTCAGCTGTCGTTGCCAGCTCGCTCCGATTGCGCGCGCGCATCCTCGAACTCGTCCGAACTCTCGGGCACCACGACCACCTGGCGATACCGGCCTTCGCCCTCGCTCATCGTCGCGACATCGTCCCGATCCCGAAGCGCAACGTGGATCAAGCGCCGATCTCGACCGTTCATCGGATCGAGGGCGACGGGACGGCCGGTCTGAAGCGCGCGCTTGGCGACCCGCTCAGCCAGTTTCGCGAGAAACTCTTCTCTGGCGTCGGCATCTCCCTCGACGTCGATCACCACGCGCTGTCGATCCGGACTCAGCCGCGCCGATACCTGATTGACGAGCAATTGGAGGGCATCGACGGTCCGACCCTGACCCGAAGAGAGCGCTTGCGCGGCCGTACCCTTCACCTGCAGCACGATCATCTCGCCTTCTCGGCTTTCAGAAATCTCGAACGAACCCAAGCCCATTCTCTCGATGGTTCCCAGCAGGAATTGGCCGATTTCGCCGATTTCGCCGGTCACAGATCCGACGGAAGGTCCTGCAGCTACTGCTGTCTCGCTGGATTCGGCTTTCGGTGTTTGCTCGTGATCCCCGCGGGGCTCGCGTTCTTCTCTCGGGCTCCGCGAAGGCTCGCGCTCCTCTCTCGCACTCGCCGCAGATTCGCGACCGCGATCGCCGCGCTTCCGGTCTCGATCTCGGTCCCTGTCTCGATCTCGATCTCGATCTCGATCCCGGTCTCGATCTCGATCCCGGTCCCTATCTCGATCCCGATCTCGATCCCGGTCTCGGTCCTTTCTCCGATTCGAATCTCGCCCGGAGCCCCGGCCGGAATCTCCTCGCCCAGCATCGCTTCGGGAGCGCTCGGGCCGCGCGCGGCCCTTGGGCACCGCGACGATCACCGTGCGCTTCGCGAGGCCGTAGATGGCCCCAGCTTCGAATCCGGAAATTTCGAGAGCGGACTCATCGTCCACGCCAAAATGCTGACACGCTTTGCCAATGGCTTCTTCGCGCCCTTCGCCCACGAATTCACGGGCATCGTTACTTGAGTCGTTCACCGCTACCTCCTAGCTGCGCGTTGGCCCTCGGCCAAGGCGTACTCGTCGTCACGCGACCCCCTGATGGCGTCGCGCTCCTAGCTGGCCTTCTGGGCTCGAAGCCCGCGGCCGATCCACAACTGGTGGCTGATCGCGAGTATGTTGCTGACCATCCAGTAGAGAACCAGTCCCGACGGG
>JAHEEJ010000137.1 GCA_024640705.1 Deltaproteobacteria bacterium | reverse complement strand
ATCTCGGCATTCTCGTCGGCGGTGCCCCCGCGAAGCGCCCCCTGAAGCGGAGGTGGAAACCCCAGGCTTGCCGGATTGATCGAAATGGGCGAGACGGCCCCATCCGCGAGCAACACCGCATCGGTCCGTCCGCGCGTCGTGATCTCGTCCAGGCCGTCCGAGCCGTGCACCACGAGCGCTCGGATTGCACCCAGCTCGCCCAACGCTTCGGCGAGCGCTTCCACCAATTCGGCCTCGTAGACACCCACCAGCTGCAGTCGAACACCCGCAGGATTGAGCAGCGGCCCCAGACAGTTCATCAGCGTTCGCACGCCGAGTTCCCGACGCACCGGCGCGATCAGCTTCATCGCCGGATGGGCGCGCGGGGCAAAGAAGGTCACGATGCCGGTCTGGGCGAGGATGCGCGCGGACTCCTCCACCGGGAGATCGACGCGCACGCCCAGGCTCTCGAGCACGTCGACGCTGCCGGACTTGCTGCTCGCCGCGCGGTTCCCGTGCTTTGCGACCGGGACACCGGCACCCGCAACGACGAACGCGGCCGTGGTCGATATGTTGAAGGTTTGAGCGCCGTCGCCGCCGGTTCCGCAGGTATCGATCGCCCTGGGATCGACGCCCGTTGCCATCACGGCTCGGCTCCGGAGGGCCTTCGCGGCGGTCACGATCTCGCCAACCGTCTCGCCCTTGCAGCGCATCGCGATCAGCAGACCCGCCATCTGGGCCTCGGACGCCTTGCCATCCATGATCTCGGCGAACGCGGCTTCGAGGATCGGGCCGGGCACCTCGGAACCCTCCATCGCGGCGGTAATCGCCATTCGGAGACTCACGCGATTGCCCCGGGCGAACAGCGCTCCAGAAAATTGCCGAGCACCGTCTTCCCGACACGCGTCAGGATCGACTCCGGATGAAACTGCACACCCTCGATCGGAAATTTCCGATGCCGAACCGCCATGATCTCGCCATCGTCACTGTGGGCCGTAATCACCAGTTCTTCCGGGCAGGTATCCCGTTCGATCACCAGCGAATGGTAACGAGTTGCTTCGAAAGGCGAGTCGATCCCCCGAAGCACTCCGCTCCCGTCGTGTTCGATCGACGATACCTTTCCGTGCATGATCGATCGGGCCCGAACGATCTGGCCTCCAAATGCAATGCCGATCGACTGGTGGCCCAGGCAGACGCCCAGCAGCGGGATGCCGCGTCGTGCGCAGGCGGTAACCATTTCGACGGAAACGCCGGCGGCCTTCGGCTCACCGGGACCGGGCGAAATCACGACACCAGCGGGATTTCGCGCGAGCAGCGCGTCGACCGTCTCGACATCGTTTCGCACGACCTCGACCTCGGCACCGAGTTCACCCAGGTACTGAACGAGGTTGAAGGTGAAGGAATCGTAATTATCGATCATCAAGAGCCGCACAGGCGCTTTGGCTTTCGAGGGTTGGACCGTCATCAATCGATTCCCTCTCGCGCCATGTCGATTGCTTCGACGAGAGCCTGAACCTTCGTCATGGTTTCTTCGAACTCGTAATCCGGATCGGAGTCCGCGACGATCCCTGCCCCCGTGCGCATGAAGATCTCACCGTCCTTCACCAGCATCGTTCGAATGGCGATCGCGGTATCCATGTTGCCCGAATAATCGATGTAACCCACGCACCCGCCGTAGTGGCCGCGCCGGAGCGTCTCGAGTTCGTCGATGATTTCCATCGCCCTGACCTTGGGAGCGCCCGACAGCGTGCCCGCCGGGAACGTCGCTCGCAGAAGGTCCAACCAGTCGAGGCCGGGCCGCAGTTCGCCCTGGACGTTGGACACAATATGCATCAGATGCGAATAGCGTTCGATGATCGCGAATTCGCTCACCTGCACGCTACCGATGACCGCAACCCGCCCCACGTCATTGCGGCCGAGGTCGACGAGCATCAGGTGCTCCGCGCGCTCCTTCTCGTCGGCAAGCAGGCCCGCCTCGATCACCTCGTCCTCTTCGGAGGTGGCGCCGCGGCGCCGCGTCCCGGCAATGGGTCGCACATCGATCTTGCTGCCAGTGAGCCTCACGAGCGCTTCCGGCGACGAACCGATCATCACCGACCCGTCGCAGCGCATGAAGAATAGATAGGGACTCGGATTGATCGATCGCAGATGCCGGTAGATGGTGAACGGATCTACCTGAAGCGGCACGCGAAACTGCTGCGAGAGTACGACTTGAAAAACATCGCCAGCCTCGATGTATTCCTTGGCACGCTTGACGATCTCGTGAAATGCTTCGCGGGTCGAGGACCGCGCCAATTCCATCGGCGCCCGCAACGCCTCTCGCTCCACCTCGACCGGCAGCGGTTCACGTAATTTCCGCACCACGGCGTCCACGTCCGCGACGGCCGCCTGGTAGATCGCAGCGTGATCGTCACCGGGCCGCACCTCGACATGACGCACCACGAAGGCCGTGTGTCGCGCGTTATCGTGGATCACCACGATTTCCGGAAAGATGAACCAGAGGTCCGGCAAGCCGACCTCGTCCGGGTTCGTGTCGGGAATCTTCTCGACGAAGCGAACCCAGTCGTAGCTCACGAACCCGACCGCACCACCCAGGAACGGCGGCAAGTCAGCGCCCGTCTCTGGAGTCACCGCATCGATGGCGGCCAGCTTGTCGCGCAGATAGACGAGGGGGTCGCCCTCGATCTCGAAGTTCTGGCTTTGCCCCGACTCGGTCCACTCGACGGTCTGCCCGCGGGTCCGGAAGATCGCGCGCGCACCGCGACCCATGAAGCTGTAGCGGGCCCACTTCTCGGCACCCGCGACCGATTCGAAAAGAAAGCTCGTCTCGCCATCGTCGAGGCGCTTGAAGAGCGACAGCGCGGTGTCGAGATCGGCGCGAATCTCGCGCATGACGGGGATCCAGTTCCCGCGCTTTGCGAGTTCGTCGAACGATTCTCGGGACGGGCGGTGCAACTCGGCCTCTCGACGGGCAGACGATCGCCCCGGGGTAGAAAAACAGTTCAAAAACGCGTTGTTATCAAACGCACTAGATATCGTCAAGCAAGCTGAATTGAGCCAGTCCCGATTCCTTGGAGGTCGTCGGATCGTTTCCGAGTCCGACGACCCTGTACACGACGCCGACCTCGAATCCGGTATCGCGATCCGTGCGCGCCTCGACACCCATCGCCCAGCAATCACATTGGCTGAGGTATTCGATGCCCAGCCGATGCGTGAGCGAGAAGGAACGCTCGAACGCGTAGGCTCCGCGGTAGCGAGCCAACCAGTTCGAACTCAACCGGTAAGCCACCGTACCGCTGATCTGGTTGATCCGATCGAAGTTCTTCCGAAAACCATCGTATCGATCGTTCATATCGAAGAAATTCTCGAAGAACTGCGGGATGGTTCGCAGGTAGCGGTAACGAAGCCGCAGCGCCAGACGCTCTCCACGCCACACGCCTTCTGCAAGCGCTTCCTCGAGCCTCGACTCTTCGGGATCAAAACCCGCATTGAAGCGTACGTCGGTGAACTCGCCGACGTGTGCCATTCCGTCGACGATCAAATTTCCGAATTGCCCTCCGTCGGAAAAATCGTATTGGGACAGGATGACGAATTCGGCGAGTAACTGCGGGCCCCGTTCGTTGGTTGCCTGACGATAGAACCGGTTGCCCATTCCCCAGGTGAGGCCATTGAAGTCGTCGAGCCGATCTGCGCCATCCCTCGTCACGTTGTCGAGGTTCAGCTGGCGAACGCGCGTCTGGGGCACCGCAGTCTCGGGCGTAAAGAGCGGAATGCCCCTGAAGTTTGGTGTCGTCAAGACTGCGTAACCGATCCGCGGTTCCATGATGTGGGTGACGCCCTTGCCGAGGCTGCCGCGCAGTCGCGTGCGGAGATCCACGCGTCCCGTCAGCGAACCCCAATTCTCCTGGCCCCGCACCCGAGAGTCGTAGAAGGTGTGCCGCCAGCCGACTTCGGGATACACCTCGAAGTAGTTTCCGAGCCGCCCGGGCAACGCGAGTCTCGGATTCAGCTTGACGCGGTGGCCGCGGTCTGCGAGCGGTTCGCCCTCGTCGAATCGCCCGTTGCCCTCCGTACCCCCGGGATTCAAGCTGATGTCGAAATCGTCGCCGTGGGGGTCCGGGTTCGTCCCAGTCAGCTTCTGCAACTCCTGCCCGCCCGTGCGGAAGGTCCCGTCGCTGGAGCGCGCGTCGATCCCGACGTCGTAGAAGAGCCCGTTCGCCGAGAGCGCGTCCGGAACCGCGTCTCCGTTCCGGTCCGCGAACGATTTGTCCGGGTTTTCGTACCGTCCGAAATAGGTGTACTCGACGTCGAACGAAGGAACCAACTGCTCGAGCCACGGAGCGCGCGTCGGGAGCATGATGTATTCGGCGTTCGGCAGGCGCTGCAGCAGGTAGTCGTCGCGGTCCTGGTCGTCCGGGTTCTGAAGGTCGTCGGCGTGGTGTACGGCGGCGACGAAGCCGTAATCGCCGGACTCGTTGAAGTGCTTCGTCGCCGAAACGTTCGAAGTCAGGAAGCGGTCGTACTTGGAATTTGGGAGGTCGCTGAGATCCTTCGGATAGGCGTTGTCGGAAACGACCTCGAACTCCGACTTCAGCCTCCAATCGTGCGGCAGATGGAAATCCTGCTGTCCTTTCGCGATCCAGCGCTCGCGGTCGTAGGGATACTCGACGGTATTGGCCTTGACGTCGTCGTCGCGGATGAACGAAACGAAGACTTCGCCCGATGAGTGTTCTCCGATCAGATACTCCGAATCGATCTCACCCTTCACGCCGCGCTTCGAAAGCCAACGCGGCGTCAGCGTCACGTTGACATTGGGCGCAGCAGCCCAGAACAGCGGAAGCCCCACCTCGTAGCCGGTTCGATTGCGATAGCCGAATTCCGGAAACAGGAAACCGGAATCGCGTTCAGTCTTGACCGGATAGAGCATCCAGGGCATCCAGAGGATCGGCACGCCGAGAATGTTCAGCGTCGTATTGCGGGCGACCGCATAGCCCTCGACCTCGAGATCGGCGCTCGCCGCGCGGATCTCCCACGGGTCCGCTTTGTCGTCGGGGCAGCGGCAGGTCGTGAAGCGCCCTGCCTCGAAGGTGTAGGTGCGGTCCCCGGTCTTGACGATCTCCTCCCCCTCCATCCGGAATCGATTTTCGGCAGCGTCGAAGCGCGCCCTCAAGAGGACGCCTTGCAGCGTGTCGATGTTGAACTCGACGAAACTGGAGAAGATGGTGTCGGCGCCGTTGGAAAAGACCACGTTTCCGCTCGCGACACCGCGCCCGCCGCGTCGACTGAAGCTGATCCAATCGGCCGAAAGCGTCTTGCCTTCCTGAACCAGCCGGACGTTTCCGCGCGCCACGTACACATCGCGCGCGCGCTCATATTCGAGGGTGTCGGCGGTGACCTTGAAGGGGGCGTCGTCGAACGAGGTGTCGAAGGCCGCCGCCGCGGGCTCCGCGACGAGCAGGGCTGCCAGCAGCGCCCAGACGACCTTGACTCCGCGACCCACGCATCCCCCCCAGCCAAGCCAGAGAATCCACGCTAACAGAGCCCGAACCCAACCCACAGCCCCACCCCGAAGAACCCCTCCCGATCGGAAACCACCACCCCCGCAAACTGGGCCCTCACCAATCGTGAGTGGTGAACAATCTGGCTGGGTCTGCGCGGGTTATGCGGGCTCGAGGCAAGCCGAGAGAGCGTCGAGATCCTTGGCGTAGAGGCAGTCGTCGACCAATCGAATCACCTTGCTGTCGAAGAGTTGATGCAGGGCCCGGTGGGCTTCGAACATCGAAAGGCCGCAGTCGTCCGCGAGTTCTCGGAGCGTGCTCTCGATCCGGTACCCGCCCTCTGCATGAGGCTCCGCTTTGCGAATCAGGTCCCGCACCATCGGCCGAAGCAGATCGTCGACTCCCAACACCGCCAGCCTGCGCTCGGCTTCGATCAGCCGCGATACGAGCACCCGAATCATTCGGATCGCGATCTCCGGCTCGCCAAGGCACATCGCCTCGAGGGTCTCGCGGTCTAGTTCCAACACCCGGGTATTACAGACCGCGACGGCCCGGTTGGTGCAAGGCTTGCCGAGCACCACCCCGAGCTCTCCGAAAAAATCGCCGGCCCCGAGCCGGGCCACGACGCGCTTGCCACCCTGCGCGGTTCGAGAAAGCTCGATCTCACCGCTCTGGATGACGTAGAGCTTGTCGCCCGAGTCGCCCTCGTCGAGCACGGTTTCACCGGCCTGGAAGGCGCGCTGATAGGAGCCTCGGACTCGGACATCGGTATCGTCGTTTCGCACCAAACCGCCCTACCACCTGGGAGCTGCGTCAAGAGCGGTTTCGACGATTCCAGGCCTCGGCTTGAGGATCCCGCCGCGAGCCTGCAAAAGTGGGATGCGCGCCGGCTAGAGGGCCGACTCTCGCGCCTCAGAGGGGCCGAGCAGGGGCGCCACCAGGCGCTCCAGCTCCTCCACCTCGATCAAACCGACGTGGAGTGAATCGATGTTCCCATCGGAGTCGATGATCGCGAGGGTGGGAAACCCCATCACGCCGAATTCCCGCGCCAGGCCCTCATCGCCGATTGCGATCGGGTATTCGACGCCTTTTTCTTCGATCCACGGAGCCACCACCGAGGCGCCTTCGACGTCGACCGCGACGCCAATCACCGCCACGTCCGCGGCCTCTCGATGGCTCTCCCAGAACGCATTCAGCTCGGGGATCTGGTAGATGCACGGCACACACCAGGTCGCCCAGAAGTCGATCACGACGGGCTTGCCGCGATGGTCGGCCAATGCGATCGGGCTGCCGTCGGCGCGCTTGAGTTCGAAACGCGGCGCGGGCCGCTTGGGCTTCTGGGAAGCGGCTTCCAATGCCGCTGCACTCGAGTCGCCGCCTTCCTGAGCACCGCAGCCGAGCACTGGGAGCAAAATCACCCAGCACACCAGAATCGCCACGCGCGCCCCCGCGTGAACGGCGCCTCGGTTCATTGAATCATCCGCTCGGCTGCGGAGACCCACTCATTCATGAATTGGAACTGGCTGTTGAAGGCAGTCAGTTGATCCGTCACCAGCAGAATCCCGACGCCAACGAGAATCCCGCCCGAGGCGATTTCGAATTTGCGGAAGTGCCGCTTGATGCGCGAGAACGCCTGGAAGAAATAATCGATGCTCCAGCCCGCCAGCAGAAACGGGATCGCCAGGCCGGCCGAGTAGATCATCAGCAGCAGCATGCCCTGCAGCGCCGTGTCTCCACTGCCCGCAATCGTCAGGATCATCGCCAGCGGCGGCCCGATGCACGGCGACCACCCGAGCGCAAAGCCGGCGCCAACGAAAAACGAGCTCAGCACACTGCTCTGCTTGAACTTCAAGTTCATGCGCGTGTCGCGATACAGGGCTTTGATCGGAATCAAGCCGGTCATGTGAAGACCCAGCAAGATGATGAAGACCCCGGCGATCTGCACGAAGCCGAACCGGAAGCCCAGGATCTCCGCCTGCCAGGTGCGCAAAACGTGCCCGATCGCAAACGCGCCGACACCCATCAGCACGAATATGCAGGAGAATCCCGTCACGAAGGCGCCACACGCCAGCATCACGCGCCGGCGAATCACGGCGGTGCTTCCGCCCTCCTGCATCTCCTCGACCGAGATCCCCGAAACCAGCGATAGGTAGGCGGGCATCAGCGGCAGCACGCAAGGCGACAGCACGGAGATCAGGCCAGCTGCAAATGCCAGATAGATGTGGGAGCCCAGGTCAGTCATAAGCCAGTCGGAGAGAATCGCGGTTCGGGATCAGGCGCGCCAGCCGTCCCAGATCAATCGGCCAGCCCTCCCCGCTCCTTCACCCCCCATCCAGCCAGCCCGCTGCAAAGCCCCGCGCCGCCCGGGCACCCAACGGGCGACCTCACCTCACTCCATGGACGAGCCTCTCCAGCAGGCCGATTCCTCTCGTCCCGCCAAAGAAACGCCCCCATCGAGCGCAACCCGGCCAACTGGGCCCCCGCCAAGCAGAGCCCTCTCACAAGGAAGCGCCCCGATCGAGAGAAAACCGGCCAACTGGGCCCCCGCCAGTGGTGAGTAGCGAAACTACCGGGGAGGCCCTGCGCGGGCTAGTAGACCTCTTCGAGGACCACCGTGTCTTCGCGATAGCCGGGCTGTCGGCCGAAGAACTCGACGTGCTGCTCACCGCGAAGGTGATTTGGCGTGATCACGTAATCTCCCCGAACGGCTGGAGTGATCACCGCATTCATCACTTCGGAGTCTCCACCCGAGAGCCCCCATGCGATTCCGCCGAAGACCGCGCCCAACAGCGAGTAGGTCATCTTGACCGGGCCATAGATCAACGAAGAAAGGGCGGCGGCAGTGCCCCATCCCGCGCTGCTCCCCTTGCTTTCTTGAGCGCTAGCCGGACTCGCTTGAAGCAAGAGAACCAGCACGCCCACCATTACACCGACGCGCATTGCATTGATTCGAATCACGTTATCCCCTCTCGATTGGCGATTCCCATCTGAATCGCTCTACAGCGCAAACCCGCATTGGCGAGTCCGCGCCACCCCACTTGATGATGCCGCTGGGATCGCCCAAGTCAAGCCGCAAGCCGAAACCAGCTGGATGTCCGGGAGACTCCGTTCACCCGCCAGCCGCGGTTGCGCAACCGGGGATCCGATCAGAAGAGCTTCTCCGTATCGAGAAGAATCGTCACGGGCCCCGAGTTCACGAGCGAGACTTCCATCGAGGCCTGGAACCGACCGGTGACGACCGGCACTCCAATTTCGCGCGCCGCATCCACCACCGCCTCGATCAGCGGAGCCGCCTGCTCAGCCGGACAGGCTGCCACAAAGGACGGTCGCCTACCGTGACGGGCGTCACCAAAAAGGGTGAACTGCGACACGACTCCCAAAGTCCCGCCGGTGTCGAGCAGAGA
>JAHEEJ010000136.1:5234-8895 GCA_024640705.1 Deltaproteobacteria bacterium | reverse complement strand
CGACGACACGCATTCCCTCGATCGACAACTCGACGCCCATCACGCTGTAGGAGTCCGCAGTATCTTGCGCTCGGGCGGTTTCGACCGGGTGCGGAAACGGGCGGCGCGGGTGGCGGCGGCGTTCGGCACTCTGCGCCATCTCGTCCCAGTTGGGAATGCCGGTCCCGTCGATGTAGGCGTCGGGCGCACGCTCGGGAACCGCGGCGAGCGGGGTGACGCGCGTGCCGATCCGGTCGCCGCGGATGATTGCCTCCAGCTGGTCGCGCACGTCGGACTCGAGCTCGCCCATCTGCATCACGATCATATCCCTGCCATTGCGTTGTGACTCCGATCGAATCACGCGGCCGGAAATCTCGAGCGCGCGACCGCCGAGCGAATTGGGAATCTCGATGGAAACGGGCGTATCTTTCTCGAGCACACGCCCGCATTCGAATCGACAGCCCTCGCGTGAAAGTTCGAGCAGCCTCGCGTGACTCTTCTCTCCATCGGGAAGCGCGACGTCGACCTGGCAGTCCATCGGAAGACGGGCCGCTTCGCGCCGATCGGCTCCCCGGTAGAGGATCTGCTGCAACAACAGGCGGAGCGCTTCTTCATCCGTCGTCATCTGAACGAGGTAGTGAACGCCTCGCTCCCGCAAGCGATCGCGCAGTGGAAAGAAATCCTCGTTGTGGACGCAGAGCCAGACCGGCCCATCTTTTTCCGGCGCCGAGTCCTCGCCCGGATCCATCTTCAAGGCCTTGCTACCCGTGGTGACGAGCAACTCGCGGGGCTGCGGTGGAGCCTCGCCGGAGTCCCCCCGCCAGCGGACCGAATCCACGCCGAGCCGGGTCACGAGCGTCTGGATCCGCGCGAGTTCGTCTTCTTCGTCCAACACCACGACCGACGGCGAGCGTCCCATACTGGCCATTTCGGTCGGTTGCCGAATACCCTGAAGAACTCTGCGGTGTGCGCTCAACCGAGCGCCTCCCCGCGGGGACCCAGGTCCATCCCCCGACGCCGAAAAGCGCCGATCAGCCCCCTCAGCGACCCCAGCAGGGTCAAACCACCGAAAAGCCCGCAGCCACCCGGAATCGCCCAGTTCCAGATCCCGCGGTCGATGATGGCCCGCTCCAGCTTTCCGGGGTCGTAGATCACCCCGAGGACCTCTCCGCGCTGGTCGATCGGATGGCTCGAGCCGACGCCGTCCCGGAAGGTCACCTCGCGACCCCTGGCGGTTTCGAACCGCACGACCGAATAATAGGTGTACCGACTTCCCTCACTGCTCGAATTGGTTTCCGACTCGATTCGCACCACGGTGCCCTCGGTTCGCGTTCCGATGCTCTGCAGCAGCACGAGGTCGCGGCCGCGCCAGATCCCGAACGCGAGAATCCCCGCCCCGATCAGCGCGACGAGCGGCAGCCACCTCCGCCGCGAAGAATCGAGTTTCCGCAGCGCCGCCAGGTGTTCTTCGCGAGTCAAGAGTTTCGAAAGATCCGGGATCCGCTTCCGCTTTCGCCTTTCGAACCACTTCTGTCTGAGGCGGCCGCGCGCAACCGGTTCATCGCGCCTGCTCGTGACGAACCCCTTCACAGCCATCACGCCGATCAACCCGATCGCCACCAACGCAACGAGGCCCATGTCGTCGTTGACGGAGTTCGAGATCGCGAACAACCCCGCTCCCACGGCGGCGAAGATGATTCCGAGGATCATGCCGGCGGGCGTGAGCCCGCGCACATCGTGTGGGTCGTCGGGGTCGACGCGCACCTCCCGAAATGCGCCCGGCAGGTTCGCGACGAGGCTGCCCGAAGTCGATGCCCGGGTCTGGATCAGATCTCCCGCGTCGCTCCTGTATTCGTAGACGGGCCAGTAGACGGATTGTCCACCCTTGCCCTGCTTGTTTCGGATCACACCGAGGATCCGCACCTGCTTCTGCACGGCGCGACGGCGAAACAAGATCGAATCGACGAAGAACGCGAGGCCAATCCCGCCGCACAACAACCCACCGAGGAACCAGACCGCCGCTTCGAACAGCGACACGCCGACGAAAATGGCCTCGAACATGGCCCGGAAGATAGGCGACGCCGTCGCGCAAGGCGCTACTGGGCAGTGACGCGTCGATTCACCCGCCGACGGGCACGTCTTTCACTTTCGCGGCGGGGCGCGAAAACGGCGTGTGCGACCACATCCGGACGATGGTTGCGATGGGCATGAGCAACCACAGCGCATTCGCCAGCAACACCACGCCGCGCTCGGGCGTGGCGTGGGCCCCGAGGAGTTCCTCGAACAGGATGATGGTGACGTTCGCAAACATGAGCCCCGCCCAGACGAGGCTCGGGTTCTTGATCCAGTTGCGACCCTTTGCGAAGGCGTAGATGGCCGCTGCGTAGAACGGACCGAACAGCAGAGAATCGATCCAGATCGTGGCACGCCACCAGGGAGGGCGCGCCAGCAGTACCGGGTCGAATCGGTTGCCCCACCAGTGCACGAGATCGACCAGCGCAGCCGGAGGCCAGAGCGGGTACTCGAAGTTCGAAGGATCGGCGATGACGAGTTGCTCGATATCGACGATGTAGGTGATGAAGCTGAGATTCAGGACCCAGTAGCCGATGAAGAGATAGTCGATCTTCCGCTCTGCAAGGGGAATCGTCTCGCCCACTCGACCTCCAAGAAATTCTGCAGCGCGATCGATTCACGCGCCGCCGTCAGATTCCAATCCGGCAGAAGATACTAGATGAAGCCGACCCTCGGGCTCACCCCCCCAGCGGTACAGGTCGGAGTCGCGCAGACGGCAAAGCGCTGCGCCTGTCTGGCGGAATCCCGATTCGAGTTATCCTGCGAGCAGCATGAACGAGAAGTTTTGCGCGCGGTACGGACCCTGGGCTCTGGTCGCTGGAGCCTCGGCGGGGCTCGGCGCCGAATTCGCCCGTCAGCTGGCGGCGCGCGGGCTCGACCTGTTGCTGGTCGCCCGTCGCGGTGAGCAGCTCGAGCGGCTCGCCGAGGAAATCCGCTCCGAGTTCGGCACAGAGGTGCGATTCGCTTCACTCGACCTGGCGATCCCACAGCTCTCGGACGAGCTGCGCAAACTCACTGCGGGGATCGAGATCGGACTGGTGGTCTACAACGCGGCGTTCTCCACGATCGGCCCCTTCATGGAGCAGAAGCTCGACGACAAGCTGCGCATCCTGGACGTCAACTGCCGCGGTCCACTCGTCGTCGCCCATGAGCTGGGCCGGGCGATGTTGGATCGTGGCCGCGGCGGGATCCTGATCATGTCGTCACTCGCGGGCTTCCAGGGCTCGCCGTGGGTGGCGACCTACGCGGCCAGCAAAGCCTACGACACCGTGCTGGCCGAGGGCCTGTGGGCCGAGTTCCGCGAACACGGAGTGGACGTTCTGGCCTGCTGCGCCGGAGCGACGCGAACACCCAATTTTGAACAGTCGCAGCCCCGCGGCGGACCGAAACCGATGGAGCCGCGAGACGTGGTGGCCGAAGCACTCGCGGCGCTGGGTCGCCGACCCAGCCTGGTGGCGGGCCGCTTCAATCGAATCGCGTGCTTCGTGATGGGCCGGCTGCTGCCCCGCCGCAGCGCCATCCGCATGATCGGCGCCTCCACGCGCAGCATGTACCGAGCCAATCGACCGCCGCGCTGACGCGCCCGAAACCCCGTGCGGCGAATCTCTCG
>JAHEEJ010000136.1:0-5134 GCA_024640705.1 Deltaproteobacteria bacterium | reverse complement strand
TGGGCCGGCTGCTGCCCCGCCGCAGCGCCATCCGCATGATCGGCGCCTCCACGCGCAGCATGTACCGAGCCAATCGACCGCCGCGCTGACGCGCCCGAAACCCCGTGCGGCGAATCTCTCGCGTCAACCGAGCGATCATCTCCAACGTTGCCGATTGCCCTGGAAGAGACCCTCGCTGGAGCGAATCCCAGATTCCCGTCAATTGCCAAAACGCAGCTCGTTTCACCTATCATCCGTTACGACGCTTGAGCACGAGTGGGAGATCATGCGAATCCGTTCGATCGAACTCCACCACGTCTCGATCCCGCTTCCCGAAACCTTCTGGCCGTCCTGGATCCCGGGGTATCCGCAAACGCACAACCGTTTCACGCTCGCAAAACTCGTCACCGACGACGGGATCGAGGGTTATGCGGCCGGGCAAGCCATGGGCAAGGAGCGTCAGGGCCTGGGCGACCTGCTCGGCTCGTACCTGCTCGGCACGGACCCGACCGACATCGATCGCGTGCAGGACCTGATCAAACAGGCCGGGTTCCTCGGCTGGCGCAACTTCTGGATCGAGGCTGCGTGCTGGGACATCATGGGCAAAGCCGAAGGCAGGCCGGTGTACGAGCTGCTCGGCGGAACCCCGCGTTCGATCCCGCTCTACCTTTCGACCGGCGAGGTCCACCCGCCGGAGCAACGCGTCGACGAACTGCTGGCGGGGATGCAGCGCGGTTTTCGCACCGCCAAGCTTCGCGTGAAGAGCCCGGATCTCGCGGAGGACATCCGCCAGATCGAGATCGTGCGCAAGGGCGTAGGCGATGAATTGACGCTCGGAGTCGATGCCAACCAGGGTTGGCTCGTATCGATCGTCGACCGCGTGCCCGCCTGGGATTTGAAGCGGGCGACCGAGTTTGCCGCCGCCTGCCACGCCAATGGTTTCTCGTGGCTCGAGGAGCCGCTCGACTGGCACGATTACGATGGCCTGGCGGCGTTGAAGCAGCGATCGAACGTGAAGATCGCGGGCGCCGAGCTCAATCACGGCTGGGATGAAATCAAGATCATGTTCGAAAAGGACTGCTTCGACATCTATCAGCCGGATGCGACTTTCGCCGGGGGCATTGCCCAGGTGAAGAAGGTCATCGATGCGTGCCACGAGCGCGATCGCATCTACTCGCCGCACACCTGGACCAATGGCATCGGCTTCCACGTCAACTGGAATCTGGCGTTGGCGGACCAGAAGAGTCCACACCCGCTAGAGTATCCTCTCGAGGAGCCCGGCTGGATTCCCGAATTTCGCGAGGGGATCATCGATCCGATCACGCCCGATGCAAATGGCATGCTTCCCGCTTTTCGAAGGCCCGGCCTCGGCTTCGAGATCGACGAGCGGCGGCTCCGCAAATACGGCAAGCGGTTCTTCAAGCTCAGCGAGACCGGCCTCAAACTCCGCGTCATTCGTGAAAAGGGCATCCGGGCAGCTCTCGAAATCAAGAAACGCAAAGGAGCAAAGCATCCGTGATGAAACACACGATCTCGCACGCACTGTTGAGTTTTTCGATCGTCTTGATTGCCGCCTGTGAGCCAGGCGACCGCCCGGTGGCCGATACAGCCCCAAGCACGGTCGATCTTCGCGTCATGTCTTTCAACATCGAGTGGGGTGGCGCAAAGATCAGCTTCGCGAATGCAGTCGAAGCGATTCGCCTGTCGGGCGCGGACATCGTCGGTGTCCAGGAAGCCGAGGGCAACCTGAAGCGGTTGGCGGACGACCTCGGCTGGAACTACGACCTGCGCAACTACGCAATCTCGCGGTTTCCCTTGATCGAGCCGCCGGGCGCGGACGGCCGTTATGTCTACGTCGAAGTCGAACCGGGAAAGATCGTGGCGATCGCCAACGTACACCTGCCCTCCGATCCCTACGGGCCCGACGCTGTGCGCGATGGCGCGACACTCGAGGAATTGCTCGAACTCGAGCGGACCGTGCGCCTGCCCAAGATCCTCCCCTATCTGAAAGTCCTGCCGCAGCTGTTCAAGCAGGACATACCGGTGTTCCTCACCGGCGATTTCAATGCTCCGGCGTACACCGACTGGGTTCAGAAGACCGTCAACAGCCGCCCCTTCCTGCGTTATGCGGTGAACTGGCCGGTGAGCCGGGCCACCGCCACGGCCGGCTTCCGCGATTCATGGCGGGAAGTACACCCCGATCCGCTGGCGAATCCCGGACTGACCTGGTGGGCCGGAAGGCCGCCGCTCGAAGCGTATTCGCCGGGCGCGAATGATCCCGAAGACCGCATCGATTTCGTCTGGTTCGCGGGGCCGGTAGATGTGCACAGCAGCGAGATCGTGGGCGAAGAAGGCGGACCCGAGGTCGGCATCAGCGTGATGCCGTGGCCTTCCGATCATCGCGGTGTCGTTTCCAGCTTCAGCGCCCTGCCCGCTCCAATGCCGGAGTTGGTCACCACGCGCCATCGGGTCTATCGAACAGGCGACCCGGTCGAAGTCATCTACAACTTTTCGGATCAGACCGTTCTCGGTGTAGTGAATGCCACCGTCGATGTGCCGGTGGCCAGCCGATCCGTCAGCGGCACGGGGCGCGAAGAGTTTGCTCCCGATCTCTTTACGCCCGGCCATTATCGGGTCCACGTGCAAAGGCCGGGCGTGGAAACCTTGCAAAAGGATTTCTGGATACTGGAGAGGGATGCGGATCCATCGGTAGAAGTCGTCGGCACGACGTTCCGATCCGGGGATTCGATTGCCGTGAAATGGCGCAACGCTCCCGGCAATCGCAATGACTACGTCGCGGCCTACAAGCAGGATGTCGCTGCTGATTACGAGAACGGGCTCGCCTGGAGTTACATCGCGTCGTTGCCAGAGGGGCATTTGCAACTCGACGAAACGACGACGGAAGCGGGCTGGCCCCTCGAACCGGGAACCTACGTGATTCGATTGGTGAAGGACGACGGTTACGAACCGCTCGCGGAATCCGCAAGCTTCGTCATCGAGTAAAGCGTTCGATTCGAGACATGACGTCACCGCCCTACCGGCGGCATCTCTCGGAATGCGAAAGGCTCCTCTCCGTTCCACGCGCCGGTCGGTGGAAGATCGCTTGCCGTCGCTGGAGGCCGGCTGAGCGGGTACCCGTGGGCGTCCGACGCTGCCCCTTACCCGGATGAGTCCAACCCGGTATGCTGAGAAGCGGAAGCAGAGGGCCCAATTCGCTGCTTCACGGTTATCGAAACAGCGAGCGGCGGTTCTGATTCCCCGCCCCCGCTGTTCGCCCCAACCTTGATCATTGGAGGATCCAGATGTCCGACCAAGTCGTCGTGGTTCTTGCACCCGGATTTGAGGAAATCGAAGCGGTCACCCCGATCGACGTGCTGCGGCGCGCCGGAGTGGATGTCGTGGTGGCCGGCGTCGGAGCGACCGCCGTGCAGGGCGCCCACGGTGTGACCTATCAGTGCGACACCGCGCTAGAGGATATCCTGACGACGCCGCGCGCCATCGTGCTTCCCGGAGGCCTGCCCGGCTCCGAGAACCTGGGCAAGAGCGGCGCCGTGAAGGAATTGACGCTGAAGGTCCACAAGAGCGGTGGTATCTGCGCTGCGATCTGTGCGGCCCCCGCGCTGACGTTTGCGAAGTTCGGACTGCTCAACGACTGCACCGCCACCTGTTACCCGACTTTCGAGAAGGAATTCGACCCCAGCACGAAGCACAGTGAAGACCGCGTCGTGGTCGACGGAAACATCATCACGAGCCGCGGTCCGGGGACATCCCTGGAGTTCAGCCTGAAGCTCGCCGCGATGCTGGTGGGGCCGGCCGCTGCAGACGAAATCCAGGGCCAGATGCTCGCCCGGGTCTGACCCGCGCAGCCAACCGGATTCACGCCCGATTGTCGAGTGAAGAGCGCACAGATTCCGGGGCGGGCAAGCGCCCGGCCCGCCGCCTGCGCTTCGGCCGCCTGCCCGATCCCGCCAAGGCCCACGGAGCGTGGGCCTACCTCGTGCTCTCCATCCTCGCGGGAACACTGACCGCAACCGGACGGGGCCTGCTGCCCGCCTTTCTCGTCGGTGTGGGATTCGCCGGCGTGTTCCTGTGCGCCAGCGCCCTCGCTCTGGTTGGAAAGCGGGGCATCGCGACCCGGCTGGCCAGCGGCCTGCTGCTCGCCGTCGTCGGTCCGGGAGCCGCGATCTACCTGGGGGCCTCTGCTTCGTTCTTCGCCTTCAGCCTGGCTGCGCTGGCTCCGGCAGCACTCGCGGGATACTGCGCGGAAAAGAGCGGGATCATGTCGCCACAAGCCATGGCCTTTGCGGTGGTGGCCCTCGTGATCGCCGCGCCCTCGAGTGCCTGCGCGGGCGGAGCCTCCGCGAGCACCGGCTTGCTGCTGTTGATCCTGTTGGCTCCCTTCTTCGCCTACCGCACCTGGAAGGTTCGCGATGCAATCACCTCCGAGACGGGCTGGACCCGCGCGAAGCTCAAGCGACAGGGCCTGACGGAGGCGCTCTACGGCCTGGGCTGGGTCTCGGTCGTGGTTTTGTCGTTCCACCTCTACACCCTCCTCGAACCGCGCTGAGCGCCTGGGGAATGGATGTAAACATGGATTCGCATCGCTTCGCGGATAACTGAGTTCGCCTTGCACGATTCGCAACACACGCGAGCAATGGCTGCGTCCAGACTCTACATACTGGGGGCGGCCTTCTTGTTTTCGACCGGCGGCGCGGCGATCAAGCTCAGCAGTCTCTCGAACTGGCAGATCGCGAGCTTCCGCTCGGGTTTGGCGGCACTGCTGCTCTGGTGGCTGGTGCCTGGCTGGCGCAGATGGTGGAGCCCCTCCTCGCTCGCAGTAGGCGCGGCCTTCGGCGCAACGCTCGTCTTCTTCGTCACCGCGAACACGCTGACGACAGCTGCAAACGCAATCTTCTTGCAATACTCGGCACCGTTGTACGTCCTGCTGCTGGGTCCCTGGCTGCTCGGGGAACCGAACCGACGCAGCGACTTCGGCCTGATTGCGCTGTTGGCAAGCGGAATGCTGCTCTTCTTCATTGGGCAGGAAGCCCCCTCCGCCACGGCACCCGATCCACTGCGGGGAAATTGGTTCGGAGCTTGCGCGGGAGTCTCGTGGGCGCTCACGCTGATCGGCATGCGTTGGCTCGCCCGGCAA
>JAHEEJ010000461.1 GCA_024640705.1 Deltaproteobacteria bacterium | reverse complement strand
TCGCCGAGGCGATCGCGTTCGGAATCGCCAGCGGCTTGACGAGTCGCGCGCCGATGGCCGGGTGCTGCTCGACGAGTGCGCGCTCGGCCGCGTCGAGCGATCCCGCCCGGAGCAGCAGATCGGTCGGTACGCCGACCTTGCCGAGATCGTGTAGAAACGCGGCGACGCGGACCTCTTCCAACCCGTCCGAATCGAGGGACAGTCGCTCCGCGAGCAGGCTCGCGTAGAACGAAACGCGCCGGGCGTGGCCGCGCATGAAGCGATCCTTGACTTCGATCGTCTCCGCGAGAACCTCGAGGAACTCCATCGTGCGCGGCCCGTCGCTCGCCTTCGCGACACCTCGCTCGCTCGAATCCGGAAAGATCACGCCCACCTGTTCGCGCAGCTTCTCGCTGCGCTGGACGTCCTTCAAAATCGCCTGGGCGCCGCGATCGTGCCCGACCACGCCGCCGAGCTCTTCGAGAAAGCAGGTCAATCGGTTCCGCGCGCGCTTTCGCGCCAGCGCGCGACCGACGGCTGCGCTGACCTGCACCACATCGAAGGGCTTCTGGATGTAGTCGCAGATCCCCGCGCGAACCCCTTCCGCCGCGCTCTCGATGCTCCCGCAACCCGTGATGATCACGATTTCGATCTGGGGGAATTCGCTCCGCACGATTCGCATCAGCTCCTGGCCGTGCATGCCGGGCATGTTGAGGTCGAGGGTGATCAGATCGACGTGGTCGCCGCGGATGCACTCGAGGGCTTCCGCGCCGCTGCTCGCCTGCAGAACCCGGTGGTTCGAGGCCAGGATCATCCGCAGGGATTCCCGCGGTCCGCGCTCGTCGTCGACGATGAGAATGGTTTCCGGTGTTTGCTTTTCGCTCATTGGGGGGCCTCCTGTGTTGGCCTGTGCGGACTTGAATCGCAAGCCACGTGCCAGGATCTGAGCGACGCGCATTTAATCTTCTAAGTAGTTGATATTAAATATTAATTAGATTTTTCCGAGCGGCGTTTCGCGGATTGTCCGACACCCGAAGAGCGTTCGGATCCGAACACCATTCGTGTTCGGAATCTAGACTTCATTGATTTTGAAGAGGAAATTCAGGTGTTCGGATCCGAACACCCGAGCTGCCGCCGGGAAGCGCTCTGGGCGCAGCTGGGCTGGTTTCAGCTCGCCTCGATGCCGTAGCGGTCCATCTTGAGTTTGAGCGAGCGGCGCGTGATCTGGAGCTGTTCGGCGGCCCGCGTCTGGTTGCCGTCCGCGCGCGCGAGCGCTTCGACGATCAGCGTCTTCTCGAAATTGGCCAGCGCCGCGTCGAAACCGAGCTGCCCGGTCCGCACCGAATCTCCCAACTTCTCGAGTTCGCTCGCGCGCACGATTGCGGGCGGCAGATCTGCGATCTCCAGCACCTCGCCCTCTGCGAGCGCGACCGCGCGCGCGATCGCGTTCTCGAGCTCCCGCACATTGCCCGGCCACGCGTAGCGCTCGAGCGCGGTGATCGCGTCGCGCGCGATCCGGCTGGGCCCGCGATGGGCGTCCTCCCGCGCGGCGGCGAGAAAGTGTTCGGCGAGGCGGCGAATGTCCTCGCGCCGCTCCGCAAGCGCCGGCAGCGGGATCGGGACGACGTTGATGCGATAGAAGAGGTCCGCGCGGAAGCGCCCTTCGGCGACGTCCGCCTCCAGATCCCGATTCGTAGCCGCGACGACGCGCACGTCGACCTCGATCGGCGCCGACCCGCCCAGCCGTTCGATCTGCTTTTCCTGCAGCGCGCGCAACAGCTTGGCCTGGACGCCGATCCCGAGTTCGCCGATTTCATCGAGGAAGAGCGTGCCACCCGCCGCGGTTTCGAACTTTCCGATACGCCGCTCACGGGCGTCGGTGAAAGCGCCGCGCTCGTGGCCGAAGAGTTCGCTTTCGATCAATGGATCCGGCAGCGCTGCGCAGTTGACGGCCACGAAGGGCTGGTCGGCGCGTTCGCCCAGGTCGTGGATCGCGCGAGCGACGAGCTCTTTGCCGGTACCGCTCTCGCCCTGAAGCAGAACCGTCGCTCGGGAAGCCGCGATCCGGCGAATCGTCTGAAACAGTTCCCGCATCGGGGGACTCGCGCCGACGAGGCCACCCAGGCGTTCCCGCTCGTCTGCTTCCGCGCGCAGCCGCACCACTTCGCGCTCGAGGTCGCGCCGCTCGAGCAATTTGCGGACCTTGATCCGCAGCGCCTCCACTTCGAACGGCTTGGTGATGTAGTCGACGGCCCCGCGCTTCATCGCTTCGACCGCGGTGTTGACGGTCTTGGTGGCGGTCAGCACGACGACGGGCGGGGGATCGACTTCAGCTGCGAGCGATGCGAGCAGGTCGAGACCGCTGCGCCCCGGCATGACCAGATCCAACAGAATCAGGTCGGGAGTCGACTCTTGCAGAATTCGCTCGGCCTCTTCGACCGAACCCGCGGTAGCGACTTCGCAGTCGCCCTTGAAGAGCATGCGCAGCGATTCGCGCACACCCTGCTCATCGTCCACGACCAACACGCAAGGCATCGGGGCGGAAGAGTATCAGACGG
>JAHEEJ010000135.1 GCA_024640705.1 Deltaproteobacteria bacterium | reverse complement strand
AAGTAGTGACACGAAGATTTCCTCCGAGCCCAGTCTACCCGGACTGACCGACGATCGGCGAGCCCCAATCAGGGGCAATTTTTTGCACGCGCAGGGGCAAATTTCTGCACTCGCTGGCGAATCCTTCGGATTCGCTTTGCGGCGACGAGACCTGTCGGTCTCGTCTGGCTGGCGAATGCTTTGGATTCGCTTTGTGGCGACGAGACCTGGCGGTCTCGTCTGGCTGGCGAATGCTTTGGATTCGCTTTGCGGCGACGAGACCTGTCGGTCTCGTCTGGCGCTAGTCGTCTCAGCGACGCCACGCCATCCAGCGCTCGAGGATCCGACCCATTCTCGGGGTCGCTCGGCTGCGCATGTAGGCCCCCGCAGCTCGTTTCAGGGCCTCGGCCTGGGTGGGGTAGGGGTGGATGGTCGCGAGGATCGCGCGAAGGCCGAGGTTGTTCACCATGGCGAGGGTGACTTCGCCAACCATCTCGCCGGCGTGGGAGGCGACGATCGTGGCGCCCACGATCCGGTCGCTTCCCCGCTTGACGTGAAGTTTGACGAAGCCCGCGTCTTCTCCGTCCGTGACCGCGCGGTTCACCTCGCTGAGCGGGACCTCGAAGGTCGTGAGCGCGATGCCGCGCTCGTCGGCCTCCCGCTCGTAGAGGCCGACGTGCGCCACCTCCGGATCCGTGTACGTGCACCAGGGCATCACGAGTGAACTCAGCTTCTTGGTGCGCAGGAAGAGCGCGTTTTGGACGACGATCTTGGCGGCGGCGTCTGCGGCATGGGTGAATTTCCAGGCCATCGAGATGTCGCCCGCGGCGTAGATGTTGGGGTTGCGGGTCTGGAGGTAGTCGTTGACGTGCACGCCCCGCTGCGGGTCGAATTCGACGCCAACCGCCTCGAGGTTCAAGCCCTCCACGTTGGGCGCGCGCCCCGCCGCCACGAGGATCGCGTCCACGTCGACGGTCTCCTGGTCGCCATCCGCACGGGTGACGTGGATGCGCTTGCCGGCGTCGAGCCGCTCGACGCGCCGGAGTTCGCAGCCGAGCCGCGTGGCGATGCCCTCGCGTTCGAATCGATCCTCGATGATCTGCGCGGCGTCGGCGTCTTCCCTCGGCAAGAGCTGCGGCGCGCTTTCAAAGAGCGTGACATCGGAGCCGAGGCGCGCAAAGGCCTGCGCGAGTTCCGCTCCGATCGGGCCACCGCCGATCACGCCGAGCCGGCGGGGCCGCTCGGTCAGTTCGAAAACCGTTTCGTTGGTCAGGTAGCCGGCTCGTTCGAGGCCCTCGATCGCGGGAACCGCAGCCCGCGCGCCCGTGGTGATGACGGCCTTCTTGAAACGGAGCCGCGCGTCGCCCACCTCGACGGCACCCGATCCGGCGAAGCGCGCGCTGCCGAGAAAGACGTCGACCCCGAGTTCGTCGCGGTAGCGGCGCGCGGAATCCTCGTGGCTGATCCGGGCGCGGATACGGCGCATGCGTTCCATCACTGCGCCGAAGTCTACGTCGGCTGCGTCGGAGACCGGCAGCCCGAACGCCTCGGCGCGCCGGGCTTCCGCGACCGTGCGCGCGGCTCGGATCAGGCTCTTCGAAGGGACGCATCCGACGTTGAGACAGTCACCGCCCATCAGGTGGCGCTCGACGAGAGCGACCCGGGCGCCGAGTCCCGCGGCGATCGCTGCGGTGATGAGCCCCGCCGAACCCGCGCCGATCACGACGAGGTTGTAGCGATCCTGGGGGATCGGGTTGTTCCAGTCCGCGGGGTGGACGTTGGCGACCAACCGTTCGTTGTGGGCGTCTGCGGGTCGAATCTCGATCGCTGCGGTCATCGTCGAGCCCTCGCCAACTGGATTCGGTCCATCTGTTCCACCTCCCTACTCAGCGGTCGCCTCGGCCAGGGCGCGCCGCGCGCTTCGCGTCACCACCAGTGTGACTGCGAGCGTGGCCGCCAAGCCCAGCGCGAGCAGACCGTAGTAGCCCCAGCCCCGGGCGACTGCGGGGTTTCCCGCGAGGGTCGCGACGTCGCCCGCGAGTTTGCCGGAGTACACGTAGAGCAGGGTCCCGGGAAGCATCCCAACCGAAGCGATCGCGTAGTCTGTGAAGCGAACCCGTGTCAGACCGAGCGCGTAGTTGAGCAGGTTGAACGGGACGGCCGGCGTGAGGCGCAACAAGAAGACGATCTTGAGTCCGTCGGCTGCTACGGCTCGATCGATCGCCGAAAATTTGGGCTTTCCCTCGAGCTTTTTTTCGACCGCGGAACGCGCGAGATAGCGAGAGACGAGAAAGGCGAGGCACGAACCGATGCTGGCCGCGACGAAGACGTAGATGACTCCGTCGAGGATGCCGAAGATCGCACCCGCGCCCAGGGTCAGCAGAGACGCCGGCACGAAAGCCACCACCGCAATCACGTAGCCGAAGACGAAGACGGCGGGGCCCCAGAAACCGAGCTCGTCCACCCACTGGGCGAAGGGTTGGATGTAACCACCCGCGAACCTCCCGAGTGCGATGAGCGCGACGAGCCCGATCGCGCCCGCGACGAGCTTCATCAGAGGACTCTTCGACTCAGCTGGATTCACGGCTCGGTCTCCGTTCGAGCAGCCCGATGTGTCGAGTGCGCCTCGGTTTCGGGTTCAGCGCAGGCTTCCACCGCAGCTCGATCCCGCGCCCGCCGTACAGCCGAAGCAATGCCCGGCCGTTGCGATGGGATCTCCCTCGAGTTCGGCGAGATCGGCGACTTCCCAGATCGTACGCGCTTTTCCGCCCAGCGGGAGATCGAGCATCTGGTTGAAGTCGCAGTCGTGGAGGCGCCCGTCGTAACCGACGGAGACCAGGCTCCGACACATCAGCCCGTAGACCGTTTCGGGGTTGAAGTGGGCGATCAGCAGGGCGCTGTAGGCCGCTGCTTTTCCCTCTCGCTCCAATTGGCGGGCGAATCGCCGGATCGGCATGTTGGTGATCGCCAGCAGGTGGTGAAATTCGATTCCGAAGCGCTCCCTCAATTCCAGTCGGTAGCTCGCCTCGAGTTCCGCCTGGGGTGGCGGAAGGGTCGCGCCGGGCGGGTTGTAGACGAGATCGAGTGTCAAGGGCGAACCCGGCCGCCCGTAACCCAGGCGGCCCAGCCGGTGCAGGGCCTCGATGCTCCGCTCGAAGACGCCGCGGCCCCGCTGCTCGTCGACCGCTGCTGCCCCGTAGCACGGAAGCGACGCAACCACTCGGACGCGGTGCTCGGCGAGGAACTCAGCGGTGTCTTCCTGGCCCGGCTCGAGCAGAACCGTGAGGTTGCAGCGGTCGATCAGCTGAAGCCCGAGTGCGCGCGCGCCGGTGACGAGCTGGCGAAATTGCGGATTCAGTTCGGGCGCGCCGCCCGTCAGATCCACGGTCGTGACGCTCGGGCTGGCGCGCAGCAGCGCCAAGATCCGGTCTGCGGTCTTCCGGTCCATCGTTTCGCTGCGCTTCGGGCCCGCCTCCACGTGGCAGTGCGTGCAAGCGAGATCGCAGCGCCAACCCACATTGATCTGCAGGGTCGAAGTTGGATGGCGGGTCAGCGGGGCAATTCCGCGGCGGTCGAGCAGCTCTCCGAAGCCGCACGCTTCGAAAGGTTCCAGGCTCTCCGGGTCATTCGACATCGCGGTCGTCCGTCTCGTCGCGGTCCATGAATTTGAAATCTGCGAAACGAGCCTGCGTGCTTTGACACGAATTGTCGGAATCGCTCATGATCGCGAGTCCGAGCAATGGCGGGATCGGTGTGCCGAAGAGTTCGCGATATCGGGCGGCCACGTCGACGGTTTCCGTCCGCCAACCCGCGCTCGCTCCCTGCCTGAGAGCGATCATCTTCGCGCTCGCTACGAACGGGTTTTCCCAGACCGTGCCCGCGGGCAGCCGGCTCGTCCAGACGAAATTGAGGGCGCTGCCGGGGATCGTCTCTCCGTAGATGAGCTTCACAAGGCGGTGACGCAGCTTCTCCAGCGTGGACGCGCGGTCTTCGTCGAGTTCGAACATGATGTAGACGCGCGCCGCGAAGTCGTCTTGCGCTTTGGTCTGTTCTTCGAGCAGGTCGAGCCCCCGATCGACGCGCCAGCGCCAGCTCAGAAGCGGCGTCTGATCGATATGGATCGCGTCAAGACGCAGTACGAGGCCCGAAGCTCCACAGTTACTCTCCGCCTTGGCGACTTCCGCCCCCTCGAAGGGCTCGAGGGTATAGCGGGTCTGGGTCTCGATGCCGCGAAAGACGAGCGGCTGCCAGTCGCCGGAGCCGGGTGTCGCAAGCGGGATTTCGGCGGCCCCTGCGGTTTGCCGGGCGAGCGGCCCGGCCAGAGCCAGCGCCGCGATTGCGAGCGCCCAGACGACGCGGGGGGCCATCCGGCGCCCGCCTCAGCTCACTCGACGCTGATCGTGGCGCTCTCGATCACGAGTTTCTCCGTCGTCTTGCCACCTCGACTGCCGAACTTTTCGAGCGCCTCGACGGTGTCCATGCCCTCGACGACCCGGCCGAAGATCGTGTGCTTGCCGTTGAGATGAGGCGTCTTGACGAAGGTCAGGAAGAACTGGCTTCCGTCGGTTCCCGGTCCCGCATTGGCCATGCTGAGTATCCCCGGCTTGTCGTGTTTGACCGAGCGGTCGAACTCGCCGCCGTACTTGTAGCCGGGACCGCCGCGCCCGGTGCCCGTCGGGTCGCCGCCCTGGGCCATGAATCCCGGAATCACGCGGTGAAAGACCGTGTCGTCGTAGAACCCGAGGCGGGTGAGGTAGATCGTGCTCGACACGTGCATCGGCGCGACGTCGGGCAGCAACTTGATCTTGATCGCTCCCTTGTTGGTCTCGACGTTCCAGTAGTACGCCTTGCCGGCCGTGAACGCGACCTTCGGCGGTTTGGTGAGGGTGGACTTCCAGGCCCGTCGGGCCTTGTCGACGTTTTGCTCGGCGATGAACGCATCGATGGCCGCGATGGCGGCGTCCCCAGCATCGGCCTCGGCGTTCTGCGCGGCCTTGTCGGCCACTGCGTCGGCCGCGGCCTCGACCGCAGCGCTGCCCGCATCCTCCGCGCTGGCAGCAAACGGTGCCAAGCCAAGCGCCAGGGCGAGGCAGAGCGGCGTTCCCAAGAGTGAAGCTTTCAGGCCGTTTCGAATTGCGAGCATCGGCGTCGTTTCTCCTTCTGTCACGGTTGCGGACGGGCAATCAGGCTAGCCGCTGCTCCCTCGAGCGCCAAGGGTCGCCGCGGCGCGGCGCAATCCTGCCTCAGCTGTCGAGCAGGGCTTCCAGATCGGGCCAGTCGATCGCGCTCTGGGCCGCGAAGGCACTCAGCAGGAGCGCGCGGTCGGCGTCGTCGTCGGCTTTGTGGAAGGCGTTGTACGCCTTCTCGAGCGCGGCCTTTTTCGGGGCGGGCGGCGAATCCGCCTCGAGGATTCCATCCTCGTGTTTGATCCCGAGCAGATCGAGCCACTCGGTCAGCAGATCCTTGCGGCACTCGAGGAAGTAGACGGCCAGGATCTCTTCCGCGACGCCGTTGGCGGCGACGCGGGAGAGGGTGCGGCGCACGGCCGCCACCTGCTTCTCGAACGGCAGTTTCTGGATATAGATGGGGCGGGCATGCATCGACGCGCTCGCTGCGAGCAGCGCTTGCTTGTACATCTGCGGAGCGTCTTTCGAGATTCCGCTCATGACGCCCACGGCGCGATCCGGGGACATCGCGGCAAAAACCTGGTACGAACGCATCTTCACTCCAATCCGGCTCGAGGCCTTTGTAGCACCCCGTTGGAATGCCCGACAGCTCAATCGGTGTTGCGCGCTACGGCGTCGCCGAGAGAGAGCTGCGCGCGCCGATCGTCGACCAAGCCCGCTGCAGCGCAAAGACCTGTGTCAGCACGAGCGCAGCGGCGAGCGCGGTGTGCAAGCCGGTGATCTCTGTCGGGATGCCGTTGATCACGCTCGCGATTCCGATGGACGCCTGCAGCAGACCGAGCGCGAACGCGAGCGCGGTCGCGCCGCGCAGGCGGCTGTCGCGCCGACATCCGAACGCCGCTGCGCCGAGGCAAACGACCAGCGCATAGGCGGTGATGCGGTGGAGGAGGTGAATCCCGACGCCGCCTTCCCAGGCCGGGAACCAGACGCCGCCGTTGCAGGTCGGCCACTCGGGGCAAGCCATGCCCGCGTATTGCGAAGATACGAGCCCGCCGAGTCCGAGCTGGATCAACAACAGTCCACCGGTGGCGGTGATCCAGAGACGCTTTCGACTCGACACAGGAGGGCGTAGATCGAGATCGCCCTTGCTCGTGCGGAACGCCAGGGCGAGCAGGAAGGCCAGCGAGGCAAACGAGTTGCCGGTGATCAGGTGCGCGGTCACGGTCCAGGGTGCCAATTTGAGCCAGACCGTGAGCGCGCCAAGGGTGATCTGGACCGCGATCAATACCGCTGCGGTGGTCAGCAGGATGGTCACGTAGCGGGACCGGGTCGCACTGCGCCAGGCCCGCCAGCCGAGGAACGCGAAAAACGCGGTCACGCTGCCCGCGAGGACCCTGTGGGACCACTCGAATCCCACCCAGAGGTCGATCTCCGGGATCAGGTCGCCGAAGCAGAGCGGCCAATCGGGGCAGGCGAGTCCGGCGCCGTGTGCGCGCACCAGGGCGCCCAGCACGATGAGGCAAAACGTCAGAATGACGAGCACTTGGAAGCCCAGCGCCAGGCGCGCGTCGCCTTGCGGGCGAGTACTCGCCGGGTCGTGCGGAGCCTGGGGGATCGGGTGCATGGCATCTCTCGGCGCGGGGCGCCAACCGTAGGCGATGGGCACCGGTCCAACAACGCAAGCGATCGAAATCTGGAGCTTCAGGTCCGATCGCGTTTCGTCGATATCCCGGGCATCATGATGGCTATGCCCCTCAACGAACCGCGAAACGACGACCCGCGCAAATTGCGGGCCTTGTTGGACAAGGTCGTGAACCTTGCCGACGACCACAGCCTCACGTCGGTGGTGGTCGGAATGTCGGGTTCCGAAGGGGATCTGATCTTTCCCGAGGTGGTCGACTTCGTCGGCAGCGCACTTCGCATGGACGACGCGATTTTCCGGATGACCCGAGACCGAGCCGTCCTCTTCCTCGCGGATGCCGATCGGGCACGCGCCCAGGAGATCGTCGAGCGCGTGATGGAAGCCTTCGCCGAGCAGTTCGCGACTTCCGAGAGCCCCGAGGTCGGGATCTCGTATTTCGAAGTTGCGCCCGGCAAGCAGGACCTGACGCTCAAGAACATTCTTCCGCTGCTGTTTGCCCCCAGCGACGATTGCCACTAGGGATCCGACCCGGGCGTCCGCCCGAATCCCCAGATCGTGCGTTTTTTTCTGAGGCCCTGCGCGTTGGCAGGCCGGTTCTACGCGCGGGGTCCCAACTCGAGCGCGAGCGCGGATCCGATCTCGGGGTGGGCGAATTCGAATCCGGCGTCGAGCATGCGCTGGGGGATGCAGCGCCGACTGCCGAGCAATTCGTCGCTGAGCGTGCCGAGCGCGAGTCGCAGCGCCAGCGCGGGGACCGGCAGCAGGCAGGGCCGGTGCAGCGTGCGGGCGATCTCGCCGGCGAGATCTGCGTTGCGAATGGGGCGAGGGGCGACGACGTTGACGGCACCGTGCAAGCGGGTGTCCCGCATGGCGCGAAGGATCATGCCCACCGCGTCGTCGATCTGGATCCAAGGCACCCACTGCCGCCCGCTGCCCATGCGGCCACCGAAGCCAAAGCGAAAGGGCAGGGCCATCATCGGCAGCGCCCCGGCGTCGCGCGCCAACACGATGCCGGTTCGCAGCGATACGACCCGCAGCGCCTCCGCAGCCGTCGCGGCCGCCGCCTCCCACTCCTGACAGATTTCCGAGAGGAAGCCCGACCCTGGACCCGCCGATTCGTCGAGCACTTCCTCGCCACGCGATCCGTAGAAACCCACGGCGGATGCACACACGAAAGCTGTCGGGCGTTCTGCGGAGGGCATCGATCGGAGCGCCTCCGCGATCAATTGGGTCGAATCGATCCGGCTACTCGCGAGGCTGCGCCGGCGGGACGCCGTCAGGGGGCCGCCGAAGACCGGTTCGCCCGCGAGGTGGACCACCGACGCGCAGTCGCGCAGCGCACCGTCGGGCAGGTGGATGCCGTCCCAGCGGAGCTTCTCGACGTCCGAATCGGCAGATTGCGCCGCGGCGGGCGCGCTGCGCGACAGGATCCGCACCGGGATGCGCGAGGCGCGCAGCGATTCGACGAGGCGGCCCCCGATCAGCCCCGTGCCGCCCGAGATGAGGACGCGGTCACCCATCCGCGGCCAGCGCGTCTGCGAGCCGCGCACTCCAGGGGCCCGGCCGCCCATCTCCGACCTTCCGGTCGTTTAGCCGGGTGATTGGCCGCGCTCCGCGCACGGCGTTGACGGCGATGAGTTCTGCCGCTTCGAGCAGCTCGGACTTCGCGATCTCGCGCTGTTCGATCTCGGGAATCCGCTCGAGTGCGATGCACCGCGCGATGCCCGCGACCGCGCCGCTCGCGATCGGCGGCGTCCAGACCGCGCCTTCTCGCGACACGACGAAGAGATTGCTGTAGGCGCCTTCGACCAGGTGGTCGGTTGCATCCAGCAATACCGCCTCGTCGACCCCTGCAGCGCGCGCGTCTTCCGCGGCGAGCGACAGGGTCAGCCGGCTCGAGACCTTCATGCCGTCGGCGAGCGAAGCGCCGTCGTGCGGGAGCGCGACGATGATGGCGGACCACTCGCTCGGATCCTTCCCGAGCCCGTGCGCCACGCCAACGAGATGGGTCGCGCCATCCGCGTCGCGACTGAGCTGCAGTCGAATGGCGCCTTCGCCATCGGGCAGCGCCGCCTCGGCGAGGTCCGCGATGGCCCGCCGGATCGTCACTGCGGCAACTTCCCCGAGGCGCAGCGCCTTTGCGCCATCCTGAA
>JAHEEJ010000134.1 GCA_024640705.1 Deltaproteobacteria bacterium | reverse complement strand
CTACGAAACCGATCTGCGCTTTTCGGGGCGGACGGTTCCCTCCCTGGCTGCGCTCGATCGCAGCGGGCTCGTCTTGCACCTCTTCTCGTTTTCGAAATCACTCTTTCCGGGCGCTCGGGTCGGCGCAATCACCGCACGCGGCCGGCTGATCGAAGCACTGCTCGCGCTGAAGCAGGCGACCGATCTCTCCGACGCGCTTCCGCTCCAGGCCGCGCTGGCCGAATTCGCCGCGAGCGGGGCCTACGATCGGCACCTCGGGCGCGTGCGGCGGGTGCTGCGCGAGCGCTGCGATGCGCTTCTCGATGCGCTCGCTCGAGAAATGCCGGACGGTACGCGCTGGACACGGCCCGACGGTGGGCTCCAGCTGTGGGTCGAGCTTCCCGAGGAAATCGAGACCCGCGACCTCTTGTCGGACGCCGCCGTTGCGGGCGTCTTCTTCGCGCCTGGATCTCAGTTCAACCACGACGGCCGCTCCTCGAACTGCCTGCGCCTGACTTTTGCGATGGCCGAACCCGAAGCCCTGCGCGCCGGAGTCGCGGCGCTCGCACGGGTGATCGTCGAGCGGCTCGAGGGAAAACCGCGGATGGACCGCGTGCAAATCTAACGACAGACTCGCGCCGAGTTCGCCGACGAACGGCGACGGCGGGGATTGGGAGGAACCATGTCAGAACAAGCGGGAAACGGAAACGGCGGCGCGGGAGACGCAACCGCACAAAGCTTCGAACTCAAGGTGGGACTCGCCGAAATGCTGAAGGGCGGCGTGATCATGGACGTCGTCAATCCGGATCAGGCGAAGATCGCCGAAGACAGCGGCGCGTGTGCGGTGATGGCCCTGGAACGGGTGCCGTCCGACATCCGGCGCGACGGTGGCGTCGCGCGCATGTGCCAGGTGGAAATCATCGAGTCCATCCAGCGCACGGTGTCGATTCCCGTGATGGCCAAGGTGCGGATCGGTCACTACCTCGAAGCGCAGATACTCGATGCACTCGGTGTCGACTTCATCGACGAGAGCGAGGTGTTGACGCCCGCCGACGAAGAACACCACGTCGACAAATTCGGCTTCCGATCGCCCTTCGTCTGCGGCGCGCGGGATCTCGGCGAAGCGCTGCGCCGCATCTCCGAAGGCGCGGCGATGATCCGGACCAAGGGCGAGGCCGGCAGCGGCAACATCGTCGAAGCCGTCCGACACCTGCGCACGGTCTTCGGCCAGATGCGCTCGCTGCAAGCGCTGCTGCCGGAGGAAGTGCCGGCGCGCGCCAAGGAACTGCGGGCGCCGTTGGATCTCGTGCAACGCGTGGCGGAGACCGGATGCCTGCCGGTTCCGAACTTCGCGGCCGGCGGGATCGCGACGCCCGCCGACGCCGCGCTCTGCCGCTCCCTCGGTGCGGAGGCGGTCTTCGTCGGCTCGGGCATCTTCAAGAGCGGAGATCCGGCGGTGCTGGCCCGGGCGATCGTGCGGGCCACGACGCATTGGGATGAGCCCGAAGAGCTCGTCGCGGCGTGCCGCGGGCTCGGCAAGCCGATGGAGGGAATCGAGATGGAAACCCTCAGCGAAAGCCAACGCCTGGCCAATCGCGGGTGGTAGCCGCGGGCCGGCAAAGTCGGCCCGCCGCCGAACTCCGCGTCGGGATCGTTTCGGTCCAGGGAGCCGTCCAACCCCACGCGGCGGCCATCACAAGAGCGGGCGCCGCGTGGACACGGGTCCGCCACCCGGAGGATCTCGACGAGCTCGACGCGCTGATCCTGCCGGGCGGCGAATCCACCACGATCTCCAAGGGGCTGGAGCGCGTCGGTCTCTACGAAGCGCTCGAAGCCTTCGCGCAGAGCGGGCGCCCGGTGCTCGGGACCTGCGCGGGCGCGATCTTGATGGCGCGCGAGGTCGAGGGCTTTCCGGTTCGCAGCCTCGGGCTGATCGACGTCACCGCCGTCCGCAACGCCTACGGGACCCAGGTCGACTCGTTCGCGACCGTCGCCCAGGGCGAGCTGGAAGGGCTGCGCGCGATCTTCATCCGGGCTCCACGGCTGAAGCGGCCGGGACCGGATGTGGAAGTGCTGGCTCGGGTGGACGGCTGGCCGGTCTTCGTGCGGCAGCAAAACGCGCTCGCGACGACCTTCCACCCGGAGCTCACCCCGGACGGCCGCGTCCACGCAGCGCTGTTGGAACTCGCGCGCAAGCGCAAGCGCTAAGCCATTCGAGCCCCTCGGGGTGCTGGGCAGCTCCCCCTTCCACGGGGACCGTGACTCTGCTATCCATCCGCCTCCGGCGGGACCGATCTGCGGACCCGCCACTAGACCCTTTCCTCAGCTTCCGGCGGTGAGCGCGCACCCGGCGCCTGACCGATCGAGCGGAAGCTCGGGATCCGACCCGACGGTCGGACCTGTCCACGAGGAGGAGCTGTGCGGGAATACGAATCCACCCTGATCATCCAACCGGAGATCTCCGACGAGGGAGTCGGCACGCTGCAAGAGCGTCTCGACGGCATCCTCGAGGGCTTCGGCGCGATCCGACTGATCTACGACGATCTCGGCAAGCGCCGTCTCGCGTACGAGATCCAGAATTTCCAGAAGGGGCGCTACGTGATGCTTCGATTCCTCGACGAGGGATCGAACATCAAGGCCATCGAGCGCGCACTGGGGCTCGAAGACTCGATCATCCGCTTCCTCACCGTGCAGGTCGACGACGCGGTCGAAGACGTTGCGGCGCGGCGGACCCAGGCCGCCGAGGAAGAGCGGATCCGGGCCGAGAAGGCCGCCGAGCGAGCCGCCCGCGAGGCCGAAGAAGCCGAACGGCAGAAGCTGGAAGAAGCCGAGCGACAGCGGGCGGAAGCCGAGGAAGCGGAAAAGCGCGCGGCCGCTGGGCCGGAAGCGACTGACGACGCTGAATCGGAAGCGGCTGACGATGAAGACGAAGCCACAGAGCCGGTAGCGGCTGAAGCCACCGATGCCGAGGAGGTTGCGAGATGAGCGCACCGTCAGGGCCCGGCGGGTATCGGCGAGATCGCGAAGACCGCGACGATCGCAGAGAGTCGACGGTCAAGAGTCGGCTGCGCTCGCGCGCCCGAAAGAAGGCCCGAAAACAAAACAAGAAGAGCGGTTTTCTGCGCCGCAAGGTCTGCCGCTTCTGCGCAGACTCGAGTTTGCAGATCGACTACAAGGACGCGAAGGCGCTGCGCCTGTTCACGTCCGAGATCGGCAAGATGATTCCGCGGCGCATCTCGGGAAATTGCGCAAAACACCAGCGCCAGCTCGCAGTGGCCGTCAAACGCGCGCGCCACATCGCGATCATGCCCTTCGCCGGGCACGGCATCTAGGAGGCTGGGAACGATGCGCCAGGTCAAGGTCATCCTGCGCGAAGCCGTTTTGGGTCTTGGTGAAGCCGGCGATCTCGTCGGCGTCAAGGTCGGCTACGCGCGCAACTATCTGCTCCCTCAGGGGAAGGCACTGCTCGCCACCGATTCGAAGGTGCGCGAACTCAAACACCACAAACGCGTCGTGATGGAAAAGGCCGCGCGAGATCTAAAGGATCTCAAGGCGTTGTGCGATCGACTCGAGTCGGTCGCGCTCGAAGTCACGGCGCGCGTGGGAGAGGAAGGCAAGCTGTTCGGATCGATCACGACGGCCCATATCGCGGAACTGCTCGCCGAAAAGGGCTACCCGATCGACCGACGCAAGATCACGCTCAGCGAGCCTCTTCGGGAGATCGGAGACCACGTCGTGCCGATTCGCCTACAACGCGATCTCACGGCCAACGTCGCGCTCAAGATCAGTCCAGAAAATTAATCGCCCCGCGCCTCGGCGTCGCGATTTCGGGCCGCTGTGCAGCTCGGTTGCTGTACAATGAGCCCTCAATCGCCGACGGAGGGGGGGCGTGGCGAAGAAGCGAAACTCACGAGACCAGCGCTTTGACGATTTCGACGCGAGCTCGACGGACGCCCATCGGGTTCCGCCGAACGACCTCGAGGCCGAGAAAGCAGTCCTTTCGGCGCTACTCCTCGACAACGACGCGATCCACTCCGTCTACACCGAAGTCGTACCCGAGGATTTCTACCACCCCGCCCATCGCCAGCTCTACCGCTCGATGCTCATCCTCCAGGACTCGAACCAGCCGGTCGACCTCCACACCCTCGCCGACTACCTGAACACCCAGAAGACACTCGATGCGATCGGCGGTCCGGTCTTCCTGGCTGAAATTGCAGACTACGAGGCGACCGCAGCCAACGTCGTCCACCACGCGCGGATCGTTCGCGACAAGAGCGTCAAGCGCAGCTTGATTTCGGTTGCAGCAGAGATCGCCGAAGCCGGTTACGACCAGTCGGATGCCGCAGACCGATTGCTCGACTCGGCTGAATCCAAGATCTTCGAGATCGGACAAAAAAAGGCGCGCACCACCTTCCGCAGCCTGCACGACGAGATGAACGACGCGCTCGACTACGTCGAGGTACTGATTCAACGCGGCGGACAGCTCACCGGAGTGCCGACCGACTTCAGGGACTTCGACGAAATGACCGGCGGACTCCAGCCCGGAGAACTCGTCGTGATCGCCGCGCGGCCCAGCATGGGCAAGACGGCCCTCGCGCTCAACATCGCGCGCAATGCGGCCATCGAGCACGGCAAGAAAGTCGCCATCTTCTCGCTGGAGATGACCAAGCGCGCGCTCGCACTTCGACTGCTCGCGTCGGAGGCAAGCATCGACTTCTCGGGGTTCCGCAAGGGCTTTGGACGGCCGGAGGATCTCCGCAAACTCACGCAGGCCGGCGGCAAACTCGCGGACGCCAACATCTGGATCGACGACAGCGGTCTCATCACCATTCTCGAGATCAAGGCGAAGTGTCGACGCCTCGCCTCGGAGCGAGGCCTCGACCTGGTGATGGTCGACTACCTCCAACTGGCTCACGGCGACTCACCCAATCAACGCAAGGATCTCGAAATCGCCGAAATCAGCCACGGCCTCAAAGCCCTCGCGAAGGAACTCGACATCCCGGTCATCGCACTTTCGCAACTCAACCGGGGGCCCGAACAGCGCGACCCCGACAAGCGGCGCCCGAACATGGGCGACCTGCGGGAGTCGGGCGCCATCGAGCAGGACGCCGATGTGATCGCCTTCATCTATCGCGACGAGGTCTACAACCCCACCGAAGAAAACCACGGCATTGCAGAATTGATCATCGCCAAGCAGCGCAACGGACCGACCGGCACGGTCAAGCTGCAATTCAGCGCCCGCTACGCGCACTTCCACGATCTCGCCGAAGTGCCGGGCGGAGGCACCCCACAATCCAGTGGGCCCGGATCCGGCGGCGGCTACGTCGTGTCCGACGACGATATCTTCTAGGTGCCCCGCTTGCGCAAACCCCGGGCCCTGCGCAGGGGTGCGGTACTGGGGATCGCCGCGCCCGGCGGCCCGGTCAATCGCGAACAACTCGAAGCGGGCGAGACGCTGCTGTGCGAGGCGGGTTTCGACGTCTACCGGAGAGACGATCTGCTCGCCTGCGACGGCTACACGGCCGGTGACGATGCGCGTCGGGCTGCCGAACTGATGGAACTCGTCAACAACCCCGATATCGGCGGAATCATCTGCGCACGCGGCGGCTACGGCTGCGACCGAATCCTTCCGCTGCTCGATGCAGGGGCCTTCCGCGAAGCCGCCAAACCCCTGGTGGGTTACAGCGATGTCACGGCGTTGCTGTTGTGGCAACGTCGCTGCGCGGGGTTGATGGGATTTCACGGCCCGATGCTCGATCGCGGCGAAGATCTGGCCGGTACCGCGTTCGAGCACCTGATCCGGCAATTGACCGGCGAGGGCTCGCTTCCATTGACGCTTCGAGGCCGGGCGCTCGTCGATGGCCGGGCGACGGGGCGCATCGTCGGTGGCTCGCTCACGCTGTTGGCCGCGAGCATCGGCTCACCGTGGGAACTCGATACACGTGCTGCCATCCTGTTGATCGAGGACGTCGGCGAGCGGCCCTATCGGATCGATCGCATGCTGCAGCAACTTCGCGCCGCGGGGAAATTCGATGGATTGGCAGCCGTCGGCGTCGGTAAATTCGAGAACTGTGTCGACGAGCGCTATCCGCAACCCGACGTGGGGACCGTGATCGAAAATGCGCTACGACCGCTGGGTATTCCGATCGTGAGCGATCTACCCTTCGGACATGTCAAGCTGAACTACGCCTGGCCAATGGGCGGGCGCGCTACCATCGACGGTACGAGGGGAGAGTTGCAGTTGCTCGAGCGAGGCGTTCGTTAGTCGGGATTCGTTGGTCGTGCGTCAGTGGTTGGTCGTGACAGACTGGGGGGCAGTCAATCGTGAAATGGAGTGCGGTCCGGCGCAAGCTCGGACGGGTTGACCGGGCGATCGAAAAATCCATCGCGAGCGCCGAGATTCCGGGGGCCGTCGCCGGTGCGCGGATGCCCAAGAACGGCGAAACGCTCGAATACTTTTCCGAGCACGGACTCGCGGTGCTGCAGCCCGAGCGGATCCCGATGGCGAGGCGGACGATCTTCGATCTCGCGTCTCTCACCAAACCCATCGCGACGACGACTGCGATCCTGTTGCTGGTCGAAGAAGGTGTTATCGAACTCGACGCCCCGGTCGCCAAGTATCTGCCGCCCTTTTCCGAACGAGACAAGGAGGCGGTTACGATCCGGCACCTGCTCACCCATTCTTCGGGCTTGAAACCGTGGCGGGCGTATCACGAAATCTTCCTCCAGAAAGAGCGCAAGACCGGCGAGACGTTGATCGGGTCGCCGGAAGCGCGCACATCCGTGATCGACCGCACCGTTCGTTCGGCGCTGGTCCACGAGCCCGGCGAAGCCGCGGTCTACGGTGATCTCGACTTCATCGTGCTCGGCGCAGTCGTCGAAGCGGTTGGCGGTCAGCGCCTCGACGATTTCTGTCGCGAGCGAATCTTCGAGCCGCTCGAGATGGCCGACACCTTCTTCATTCCGATCGGTCGCGACGCACAGCCCCTGCCCGAGCCCACCCGGCGCCGCATCGCAGCCACCGAAAACTGTCCCTGGCGGGACCGCATTCTCTGGGGAGAAGTGCACGACCCGAACGCCTCGGTCATGGGTGGTGTGGCCGGGCACGCGGGCCTCTTCTCGACGATCGATGATGTGATGAAGTTCGCCCAGGCCATCATCGACAGCTGGCACGGTCGCAGCGAGTTGCTCCCCCAGGAGCGCTTGCGTCAATTCCTGGCTCGCCAGGATCTGCCTCTCTCGTCCGACTGGGCGCTCGGATGGGATACACCGACAGAGGGCGCTTCGTCTTCGGGCAAACACTTTTCGAAGCATTCGGTGGGACACCTCGGTTTTACCGGAACTTCGCTTTGGATCGATCTCGATCGCGAACTGACGATCGCATTATTGACCAATCGCGTGCATCTGATCGCCAAGAAGAGTCGTTTCGGTCTACGCCCGATCGTCCACGACGCAATCGTCGAAGCCTTCGAGGCCGGCTAGCGTGAGCAAGGCACCGCGACACGTTCACTTCGTCGCGATCGGCGGCACCGGGATGGGATCGTTGGCAGGGCTTCTCGCCGCCCGAGGGATCCAGATCACCGGCTCGGACGACGCCCTCTACCCGCCGATGAGCACGATGCTCGAACAATGGGGCATCCCGGTGTATTCCGGATTTCGGCCGGAGCACGTGCTCGATCAGCGCCCGGATCTGGTCGTGATCGGAAACGCCGTTCGGCCCGACAACCCCGAAGCGCGCGCTGCAATCGACGAAGGCCTGGAGTACCGGTCCTTTCCGGACGCCCTCTACCAGCTCGCGATCGCGGGCAAACACTCGGTGGTGGTTTCCGGAACCCACGGCAAGACGACCACCACGAGCCTTCTCGCGGCGGTGTTGCACGGATCCGGACGGGATCCGTCGCTGCTCGTCGGGGGATACGCGCACGATTTCGGCGGCAGCTTTCGCGAAGGGCAGGGAGAACATTTCATCGTGGAGGGCGACGAGTACGACACCGCTTTCTTCGACAAGACTCCGAAGTTCCTCCACTACGGCGCGCGCACACTGCTGGTCACGTCCGTCGAGTTCGATCACGCGGACATCTATCGAGATCTCGATCACATCAAGACGGAATTTCGGAAGTTGATCGGAGGCATGCCCCGAGATGGCACGATCGTCGCAGCCGTCAGCCATCCCGGTGTTCGCGACGTGGTCTCCAATGCGCCCTGTCGGGTCTTGGGATATGGCGTCGAGGGCAAGGATCTCGACTGGTCGTGCGCGGCACTCGAAGCAGACGCAAAGGGAACCCACTTCGACATCCTGATCGACGGCAAGCGGGCCGCGCGGGCTTTCGTTCCGATGTTTGGACGATTCAACGTCGAAAACGCAATCGGCGTGCTCGCAGCAGCGACTGCGCTGGGCGTCCCGCTCGACGCCGCCAGCGCGGCGCTTGCGACCTTCAAGGGCGTCAAGCGCCGACAGGAATTGCGTGGCGAGGAGCGCGGTGTTGCAGTCGTCGATGATTTTGCCCACCACCCCACAGCCGTTCGCGGTTCCATCAGCGCGCTGCGCCAGCGCTTCGCGGGCCGCCGCCTCATCGCGGTATTCGAGCCGCGCACCAACACCAGCCGGCGGGCGATCTTCCAGCGGGACTACGCGGAGGCGCTCGGCGACGCCGACCGGGTGATCATCCGGTCCGTCCCCGAGACACCCCTCTACAGCGCGACGGGAACCGTCGAAGCGTTCTTCTCGTCGGAGCAACTCGTCGCGGATCTCGGCGAGCGCGGCGTGCCGGCGCTGTCGTGCGACAGCGTGGAGGAAATCATCGAGCGGCTGACGGCCGAGTGCAGCGCGGGCGACGTGGTCTTGTGCATGAGCAATGGCTCATTCGACGACATCTGGCAGCGCTTGCTCGACGCGTTGCGCGGATCTGCGGAAACCTCGGAGCGTTAG
>JAHEEJ010000133.1 GCA_024640705.1 Deltaproteobacteria bacterium | reverse complement strand
CCACAGAAGGGCAGCATGGCCATCGGATCCCGGCGCAGATCGCCGACCGTTCCGGTCGCTGCAGCGGTCTTCTCGCTGCTGATGATGGAGCCCAGGAAGGTGCCGTGTTGCCAATCGCGCGCTTCGTTGACGAGCGGCACGACGGTCGCGCGACGTCCTCCGAACAGGATTGCGCTGATCGGTACACCCTTCGGGTCTTCCCACTCCGGGGCGATCACGGGGCATTGGCTCGCGACCGCCGTGAAGCGCGCGTTCGGGTGCGCGGACGGCGTTCCGCTCTGCGGCGTCCAGTCGTTGCCGTGCCAGTCCGTCAGTTTCGCGGGCGGCTCGTCGGTCATCTCCTCCCACCAGACATCGCCGTCGGGAGTGAGCGCGCAGTTGGTGAAGATCGCGTTCTTGGTGAAGCTCAGCATCGCGTTCGGATTCGACTTCATGCTCGTGCCCGGTGCGACGCCGAAGAAGCCCGCCTCGGGATTGATCGCGTAGAGCTGACCGTCAGCACCGAATTTCATCCACGCGATGTCATCGCCGATCGTCTCGACCTTCCAGCCGGCGACCGTCGGATTCAACATCGCGAGATTGGTCTTGCCGCACGCGCTCGGGAACGCAGCGGCGATGTAGCGGACCGCTCCCGCGGGTGAGGTGAGCTTGAGGATCAGCATGTGCTCGGCCAACCAGCCCTCGTCGCGCGCCATCACAGAAGCGATGCGCAGCGCGAAGCACTTCTTGCCGAGCAGCGCGTTGCCCCCGTAACCGGATCCGTAGGACCAGATCTCGCGCGTCTCGGGGAAGTGGACGATGTACTTGTCGTCCTTGTTGCAGGGCCAGGGAACGTCCTTCGCGCCCTTGGCGAGCGGAGCTCCGACCGAGTGGAGACAGGGCACGAACGCGCCGTTGCCGAGGGTGTCGAGAACCTTCTGGCCCATGCGCGTCATGACCCGCATGTTGGCCACCACGTAGGGGGAGTCGGTGATCTGAACGCCGATGTACGCGATCGGCGAACCGATCGGTCCCATGCTGAACGGGATCACGTACATCGTGCGGCCCTTCATCGCGCCGTCGAACAAACCCTTGAGCTTCGCCTTCATCTTGGCCGGCTCGAACCAGTTGTTGGTCGGGCCGGCATCTTGCTCGCGCTCGGAACAGATGTAGGTGCTGTCTTCGACGCGCGCGACGTCCGCGGGGTCCGACCAGACCAGGTAGCTGTTGGGGCGCTTGCTCTCGTTGAGCTTGCGGGCCGTGCCGGCGTCGATCATCTGCTGGATCATGTCGGCATTTTCGGCATCTGAACCGTCGCACCAGTGGACGGCGTCCGGTTTGCACAATTCCTTGACTTCCTGAACCCACGCGTTGAGTTTTTCATTCTTGCTCATAGAAGGGATTCCTCGATTTTCTCGGTTTGTGCGGCATCAAACCAGCTGCCAGAGAGTGGAGAATTCTAGCCTTTTCGAAGATCTGTGCTGCCGTTCCCGTCGGAATTTGTCGGCACCCGGTCGAAAATCGATTCAGAAATACGCGATCACTGCCCCGATCAGCCCCCCGAGCAGCAACACCAGATTCGAGAGCAGCGAGAGGCCGAAGCCGGCGGCCCGCTTCGGGGGGTCCCGGTAGTAGCCGAGGGCAAACAGCGCTCGGCCGAGGATGAAGACCAGTCCGAGGCCCGCGCCGATCGGCGCGCTCACGTAGTGGCCGAACAGAAACATCGCCGGCACGAAGAGGATCAGCTGCTCGACGGAGTTCTGCTGGACGCGGAAGTAGCGCTCGAAGGTCGGATCACCACTCGTTGCGGGGGCCAGGACGCCGCGGCGCGCCCGTTCGCGTCCGCAGAGCATGGTGAAGATCGCGTACTCGACCAGGGCCAGTCCGATTGTGATGGCTGTCAGTTCCACACCTTTCTCCTTTGCGCATGGTTGGATCCGGCCGTTCGGTGCGGGATTCCGCTCGCGGTCGCTCCGGCGCGAGCACCGCTCGTCGCACTCAGCGGCGTTTTGAAATCGGCCGGATCAGGCCCTCCTGCACCACCGAGACCACCAATCGGCCGTCGCGGTCGAATAGCCGTCCCGTGCTGAAACCCCGCGCGCCGCCCGCGGTGGGGCTCTGCTGATCGTAGAGCAACCACTCGTCCGCCCGGAATGCCCGATGGAACCAGATCGCGTGATCGAGGCTCGCGACCATGTAGGCGCCATCCGACCACGCGATGCCGTGGGGCAGTGCCGCCGCGTCGAGCAGCGTCATGTCCGATGCAAACGCGACGACGCACTGGTGGAGCAGGGTGGAATCCGGCAACTGACCGTCTGCGCGCAGCCACACCTGGAGCCGCGCGGGGAGCTTTCCCGGCGCGATGGGATCGAATTCCGTGACGTGGCGGATGTCGATCGGACGATCGGTGGCGAGCCAGTGTTTCAGCCGATCGGGCGCTCGGGCGGCCAGCTTTGCGACGAGTTCCGGCTGGGAGGCCAGCGGCGCCATCCGCTCCCGCCAAGTGGGGAGGGAATCGGGATCCGGCACGTCGGGCATCGCGTCCTGGTGCTCAGGCCCGTTCTCCGCGCGCTGGAAGGAGGCCTCGAGGTGGAAGATCGCGTGGCCGTGCTGGATCGCGGTGACGCGCCGGGTGGTGAAGGTCCGGCCGTCGCGGGTGCGGTCCACGTCGTAGAGAATGGGGATCGTCGAGTCGCCGGGCCGCAGGAAATACGCGTGGAAGGAGTGGGCGACGCCTTCGTCGACCGTCCGGCCCGCGGCCACGAGGGCCTGGCCGAGCACCTGGCCGCCGAAGACGCGCTGCCAGCCCTCCGTGCAGTGGCCCCGGAAGATGTTCACCTCGAGTTCCTCGAGGTCGAGCAGCGCGATCAGGTTGTCGAGTGATTTCTGCACGGGCCCGCCCGCTGATGGCTCGCGCAACGCGTAGCACGCGCACCCCGGCGCAGCGAACGCGGCGCGGATACACTCCGCGGCCACCGGTCGTCTCGCGGCCACGGGTCATTTCGCTGCCAACGGGGAGGCGCAGCATGTTCCAGGCGTTCGCCGAAGACCTGAACGCGGTCGTTCAAAACGACCCCGCGGCGACGAGTCGCCTCGAGACGCTGCTCTGTCACCTGCCGCTGCACGCGGTCTGGGCCTACCGGATCGCGCATCATTTGCACGAGCAGCTGCGGATCCCGCTCGTGCCGCGCCTGCTGTCCGCATTCGCGCGCTTCGTCACGGGTGTCGAGATCCATCCGGGCGCGCGCATCGGCCGGGCCTTCTTCATCGATCACGGGTCCGGCGTGGTGATCGGCGAAACCGCGGAAATCGGCGACCACTGCGTGATCTTCCACAACGTGACGCTCGGTGGAACCGGCAAACACCGCGGCAAGCGGCATCCCACGGTCGGCGACAACGTGTTGATCGGAACGGGGGCCACCTTGCTCGGGCCCATCACGATTGGCGACAACGCGCGGGTCGGCGCGAATTCGTTCATCCACATGCACGACGTTCCGCCCGGTTGCACGGCGGTCGGCACGCCCGCGCGTCTGATCAAAAGAGCTGGCGTGCGGGTCGACGAAGAATTGCCGCGCACCCAGCTTTCGGAGCGGTCGATTCCGGTTGCGGAGCGCGGGGACTAGATGGAGGCCGCAGCGGCCGATCGGTTGCGCGCGTTGCTCGCGGAGCCCGGCATCGTCGCGATGCCGTGCTGCTTCGACGCGTTTTCGGCGCGCTTGATCGAGCGAGCGGGTTTTCCGCTGACCTTCATGAGCGGATTCGCGGTCGCCGCGACGCGCCTCGCGGCTCCCGACACCGGACTCCTCTCCTACGCGGAAGTCCTCGACCAGGGCCGCAACATCTGTTCCGCCGTCTCGATTCCCGTGATCGGCGACGCCGACACCGGTTACGGAAACGCGCTCAACGTCAAGCGCACCGTCGAGGGGTTTGCGCAGGCGGGTTTTGCGGGTCTGATGATCGAAGACCAGCTCGCGCCGAAACGCTGCGGCCACACGCGCGGTGTGGAAGTCGTCGACCGCAGCCAGGCGCTCGCGCGGATCCGCGCCGCGGTCGACGCGCGCAACGAGGGCGCGGACATCCTGATCCTCGCGCGCACGGATGCGCGCGCGACGCTCGGGCTCGACGAGGCGATCTGGCGCGCCAAGGCCTTCGCGGATCTCGGAGCAGACATCCTGTTCGTCGAAGCGCCGGTCTCCGAAGCCGAGATGGAGCGGATCTGCGCCGAAGTTCCCGCGCCCCGGATGGCCAATCTCGTAGAGGGCGGCGACACCCCGTTGCTCGCTCCCGCGCAGCTCGAGGCGATCGGTTACCAGATTGCCGCCTATCCGCTGACCTTGTTGTCCGCCGCCGCACACGCGATGCGTGGCGCGCTCGCGGCGCTCGAAGCGGGCGAGTCGCCCACAGGGCTGATCGATTTCGCGCAGCTGCGAGAACTCGTCGGCTTCGACGACTACGACGCCGAACTCGCGCGCTACAAAGATGCTTGAGCGCGCGGTCGGCGGCTCGGGCGCCCGTCCATTTTCGGCCGCCAGCGGTAGTGTGCGAGTTCGAGGCGGTCGGCCGCGTCGAATGTCACGCCTTCGCGCTCGAGCAGTTGACGTTGGACCCGATCGCCGCCGGGTTCTGCGCGCGCGCTGATCTGACCGCGCGAATTGACGACGCGGTGCCAGGGAACGCCTTCGATCGCAAGTGTGCGCATCGCGTAACCGACCTGCCGCGCGCGGCCATCGAGGCCCGCGAGGTCGGCGATCTGCCCGTAGGTGGCGACGCGGCCGCGCGGGATGCGCCGCACCACCGCGTAGATCCGGTCGTAAGGGTCTCCGCTCGGTTTCACGGTCGCCATTCTCGCGCAGCCCGATCGCGCGGTCGAGTCCGCGAGGCATCCATTCGGTGCGGGTCGGCGCTACGCTGGGCCGACCGTGAAGCGCGAAGCCAAAGCCCAGCGAATCCAGGCGCAGCTCGACGCGCTCTATCCCGAACTCGACGTGCCGCTGCGGCACGAGGACCCCTACACGCTGCTGATCGCGGTGCTGCTCTCCGCGCAGTGCACCGATGTGCGCGTCAACCAGGTCACGCCGAAACTCTTCGCGCGGGCGTCGACGCCCGCAGCCATGCTGAAACTCTCGGTGGAGCAGATTCGCGAAATCATCCGGCCCTGCGGGTTGTCTCCCTCCAAGGCGAAGGCGATCGCGGAACTCTCGCAGGTTCTCGTCGACGCGTACGACGGACAGGTGCCGCAGACCTTCGAAGAACTCGAAGCGCTGCGCGGCGTGGGCCACAAGACCGCGAGCGTCGTGATGGTGCAGGCGTTCGGCGTGCCCGCATTTCCCGTCGACACCCACATCCACCGGCTCGCCGCGCGCTGGGGGCTCTCGAACGGAAAGAGCGTCGAGCAGACGGAGCGGGACCTGAAGAAGCTCTTCGCCCCAGAGACCTGGGGGCGGATTCACCTGCAGATCATCTACTTCGGGCGCGAGTACTGCCCCGCGCGCGGTCACGATCTGACCGCGTGTCCGATCTGTTCGTGGGCGGCGTCGAAGGCGCGCATCGCGAGCGAGCTGCGCGGCTCGCGCCGGGCGCGCTGATCGGCTCGCGCCAACGCGCGCCGTGTGCGTCGAAGGTCAGGTTCCGATGCGGCGAATCCGCACGATCGGGTCTTCGGGGTCGCGCTGCTGGGAGAGATCGATTGCGGCGTCGATCGCCCAGAAGTCGTCCCCCTGCGGATCGACGAGCACCTGCGAGACATCCCAGCGCCTCGGTCCCGTGGATTTGATCAGCGTTCGTCTCGAATTGCGCGCGTCGGGCGTGAAGAGGATCTGCGCGTACTCCTCGAAATAGGGCGTGAGGGCCTGCTTGAAGCGCAGCGCATCCCACGGGTCGTCGGCATCCTGGTGGACGCACGCTTCGGCGGCCTCGTAATTCTCTTGTGAAAGCGCGCGCACGAGCGCGTGCAGTTCCGACCGCGCGCGCGCGGCGAGCAGTGCGGGCTGCGCGGCGAGGTCGAAGCGACGGGCCTCGGCTTTGGCTTCTTCGGCCTCCAGCGTGGGATCGGCGAGCAGCTCCCAGGCGTCGACCAGGCTCGAGTCGACCCGCTTGATCAGGGTGCGCAGATACGCGATCGCGTCGTAGACCTCGTCGGTCTTGGCGAATTCGGGGACCGTCTTCACGAGTGTGCCGAGGACCTGGTTGAGGTAGCGCAGCAGCAACCCCTCGCTGCGCGCAATCGCGTACTCGCGCGTGTAGTCGTCGAAGCTGCGCAGGTCCTCGAACATTTCCCGCGCAATCGACTTGAGGTGGATGTATTCCTCGCTGAACCAGGGGTGGGTCTCGACGAAGATCCGAAACGCCGCGTAGATGAAGTCGGCATCCGGTTTGGGGTGGGTGACGCGTTCGAGTTTGGCGATGCGCTCCTCGTAGGGAACCCGCTCTGCCTTGAGTTTTGCCATCAACTCCGTCTTGTGTTTGCGGATCTGTGCGTAGAGGATCGCTCGGGGATCTTCGAGAATCGACTCGACGAGGGTCAGCAGTTCGAGCGCGTAGTTGGGTGAATCCATATCGAGCACCGCTACTGCATCGACGAGGAATGGCGACAGCGTGTGGTGGAGCGAAAAGTCGAATTGGAGGTCTTCCGCGACCCTCACCTCGGGATGCCCATCGCGCCCCGCGACGGTTTCGATGATTTCTGCGCGTCGCAGCGATCGAAAGAGTTTCGCGGCGTGGCGGCGCAGCTTCGCCTTGGAAGCCGGGCGCTCGTGAGAGCGATCGATCAGCTCGATCACGCCGCGATAACCGCGGTCGGAGGAAGGCGCCGCGCCGTCGCGCTGCAGCACGTTGAGGATCATTCCGTGATCGACGTGGAATCTCGAGGTCAGCGTTTCGGGTGGCTGGTGGATGAGTCGCTGGAAGGTGTCGCGATTCCAGGGCACGAAGTTCTGTGCGGGGGGTTTCTTCTTCTTGGCGGCCTTGCGCTTCTTGCCGGCTGCAGTCGCGCGCTCCAGCGCGCGTTTGTTTTCGATCGCGTACTCGGGCGCCTGACAGACCACGCTGCCGCGCTCGTCGAAGCCCTTGCGTCCCGCGCGCCCCGCGATCTGTTTGAACTCGCGCACGCTGAGGATCCCGATCTTTTCACCGTCGAATTTGAACAGCTGCGAGAACAGCACCGTGCGGATCGGGATGTTGACGCCGACGCCGAGCGTGTCGGTGCCGCAGATCACCTTGAGCAGGCTCCGCTGTGCGAGTTGCTCGACGAGCAGGCGGTATTTGGGGAGCAGGCCCGCGTGGTGCAGCCCGATGCCGTGGCGGAGATAGCGCTTCACGTCCTTACCGTACGGAGAGTCGAATTTGAAACCCGCGAGCGCGGCGTCGATCTCGGCGCGCTCTTCGCGCGTGGTGATCCGCGCGCTCGTGAGGCCCTGGGCCTGCTCGGCGCACTGGCGCTGGGTGAAGTTCACGACGTAGATCGGTGCCTGACCGCGATCGAGCAGCGTTTCGATCGTCTCGTGCATGGGCGTCTCGCGATACTCGAAGTCGAGCGGCACGGGACGGGCTTCGGAGTAGACGCAGGCGACTTCGCGCCCGGTCTGCGCGCGCAACCGCTCTTCGATCGCAGCGGTGTTGCCGAGTGTCGCCGACATCAGCAAGAAGGTGGTGCGCGTCAACAGCAACAGCGGGATCTGCCACGCGACGCCGCGATCGCGGTCTCCGTAGTAGTGGAACTCGTCGAGCACCACGTAACCGATTGGCGCCCGCGCGCCCTCGCGCAGCGCCATGTTCGCGAGCACCTCGGTCGTGCAACAGATCACCGGCGCATCGTGGTTGATGCTCGCGTCGCCGGTCAGCATGCCGACGCGCTCGGCGCCGAAGAGGTCGCAGAACTCGAAGAACTTCTGGCTCGCGAGCGCTTTGATCGGGCAGGTGTAGAACGAGCGCGCGCCCTCGCAGAGCGCCTTGAAGTGCAGCGCGACCGCGACGAGCGATTTGCCCGAGCCCGTCGGCGTGTTCAGCACGACGTGGCGCCCCGCCATGAGTTCGATGAAGGCCTCTTCCTGGTGGGGGTAGGGGTCGAAGCCCGCGTCCTCCATCCATTCGACGAAGCGGTCGAGGATCTCGCCGGTGTCCTGCGTGCCGCCGCTCGGGATCCGGTCGTAGAGTGTGGCCGCGGGATTTTCGGGGGGCGCTTTGCTCAATCGGAGCTCCGGCGGATCAGCACGATCCGGCCGAGCAGATCGGCCGGCGGCTCGAAGTCGAGTTTCGACAACTCGATGCGCGGGCCGACTCCCTGCAGGATCCGCGGCCCTTCGGAGGTGAGGACGAAACCCTTCGCGCGCAGCGGTGCGAGCGCGCGCACCCGCTCCAGCAGGGCCTCGGGCTCGGTCGCTTCGGCGACGCTGATCACCTCGGTGTTGAATTTTTCGTGGTGGTGGGGCCGGACGTCGACCGGCTCGCTTCGGCGCCGCTCGTGTACGGCGTCGAGGTCCGGCGGAAACAGCAGCGCGGGATCGACCTGCGCCTGAACGGCGCGAATCAGCGGTGCGTCGGGTTCGATCTCGCGCAGCGCGGATTCGAGTCGGGCAAGCGTTTGCGAGTCCACGAGATCGATCTTGTTCAGCAGCAGCAGGTCCGCGGACGAAACCTGCTGGGCAAAGATTCCGTCGAGATCGCGCCCTTGCGCGACCTGTTCCGCGTTGACGACGATCACCGCGACGTCGGTCTCGATCCAGTCGGCGATCGGCTCGCGCCAGAAGTTGAGCTGCACGTCGTACGGAAGCGCGACCCCCGAGGTCTCGACGATCACGAGATCGGGGTTCGCGCGCTCGCGCAGCAGCTGCAGGGTTTCGACGAGTTCATCGGAGAGCCGGCAACACACGCAGCCGCCCGACAGCTCCACATAGTCGTCACTCGCGCGGTTCAGCAGCGCGCCATCGATCCCGAG
>JAHEEJ010000132.1 GCA_024640705.1 Deltaproteobacteria bacterium | reverse complement strand
GCCTCGAGCCTCATCAGGTTGTCGGGGGCGCCGCCGAAGTAGCGAACTCGAAGTTGCCCGCCGAGGCCGTGGGCACCGACGATGCGGCCCAACACGACCCGCTCGCCGGGCTCCCGCTCGGCTTCAGTCGACGATGTCGAGCCGGCAGTCGGCTCCATCGCGAGAAGCCCCCAGCACCGCGCGAATCGCCTTGGCGACCCGGCCCTGTCGGCCGATCACCCGACCGCGGTCTTCGGCGTCGGTCTCGAGCTCCAGGATCTGACCGTCGTCGACTTCCGTCACGACGACAGCGTCGGGATTGTTGACGATCGCCTTCGCGATGAACTCGACGAGCTCAGTCGGTGAGTGTTCGCTCGCCATCTCAGCTCGCCGTCGCCGCGCGCTTGCGCGCGCGCTTGACCAGGGAGCGGACCGTCGGGCTCGGCTGCGCGCCGTTTGCAACCCACGCGTCGAAGCGATCGACCTTGATGTCGAATTGCTCGGGATTCGATGCCGGTACATAGGTACCGAGGAACTCCAGAGGCCGGCCGTCACGCTGCGAGCGCTCGTCGATCGCAACGATGCGGTAGTGGGGTCGCTTCTTGGCGCCTCCACGTGTCAGGCGAATCTTGACCATGCTCTTCTCTTCCCTCTGCGCGTTCACAAAACGCGAAATGAATCGATTGGTTACGGATTGCCGGCGCCGCGCACTCAGCGCGGCAAATCGGCCGGCGCTGGAGGCTAGATCAGGCGCCGGAGAGGGTCAACCGCAGCGCTCGGCCCGCGACACGCCTCAGCCGACCCGAAACCAGAGTTCCGAGGGGGCTTCTGCGGGCAGTACGGCGCGCAGGGCCTCCAGGATCTCGGGTCCCCGGAGCTGGAGTTGTTGGCACCAGACGCTCGAGTCCACGGTGGCCTCGAGGACGCTGCCGCGCAGCGCCGTGGGCTGACAATGGGCGGCGACCTCGGGCCCGACGGCCTCTTCCCAGCGCTCCGCGATCCGCATCACCCGCGCGCTGTCCCCCGCGCCGATGTCTTCGAGCACCCGCGCCACGAGCGCTCCGAGCGGTTCGGGCCGGCTCTTGCGCCTGCCGCTCATTCGTCCTCCTCGAGCGATTCGAGCACGGCGGCCAGATTCGGCTTGGCGAGCGCCCCCCAGCGCAAGACGACGAGCTCCGGTCCCGTCGTGTCGATGACCGTGCTCTCGCCCTCCCCACCGGCCTCGGCGCCCTCGACGGCGAGTAGCCGAGGGCCCTCGGGATCGCTCCCCCCACAGTGCCCGTGAACCTGCTCGAGTGTGGCGGCGGGCGTGGCGCCGCTCCGGTTGAGGCTCGTGGAGGTAATCGGGCCGACCCCCTCCGCGGCCAGGCGGCGCGCGAGTGCGGAGCTGATCGGATGCGAAGAACAGCGCACGCCCACCGCGCCATCGTGGCGCGGGACGCCCGGCGCAAACACGCCGCGGCAATTCATCACCAGCGTGAGCGGGCCCGGCCAGAACGCGGCGGCGAGGCGTCGGGCCAGTTCGTTGAATTCGAATCCGAGCGGCTCGAGGGTGTCGGGATCGGCGATCAAGATCGAGAGCGGCGCGGATTCGCGCTGGCCTTTCCAGCGCCGCAGCCGATCGATCGCCGCGACCGAGCACGCGTCGGCGCCCAGGCCCCAAACCGTCTCGGTCGGATAGGCGAGCAGCCCACCCTCTCGCACCCAGTCGACCGCTGCGCCGATTGGATCGTCGATCGTCACGGGTTCGGGTATCGGGAAGCGAGTCCGGCCGCCGCGATGTCGCGCCGCAGCTGCATCCCGCGAAAGCGGATCCGATCGGCAGCCGCGTAGGCCCGCGCGGCGGCCTCGGCGACGCTATGACCGCGCGCCGTGACACCCAGCACGCGCCCTCCCGCGGTCGCGAAGCCGCCGTTTGCGCCGCGCACGGTTCCGGCGTGAAACACGACGACGTCGGGATCGCCTTCGACTTCAGCCAGACCCTCGATCGGGATGCCCGTCTCGTACTCGCGCGGATAACCGCCCGACGCGAGCACCACGCAGACCGCCGCCCGCCCCCAGCGCGTGGGAAAATCCGCCGGGTCCAACTTGCCGCGCGCCGCCCCGTAGAGGATCGGAAACAGATCGTCCTCCATTCGCAGCATCAGGGGCTGGGTCTCGGGATCTCCGAAGCGCACGTTGAACTCGACGACGCGCGGGGCGCCGTCCGCACCGATCATCAGACCGACGTAGAGCACGCCCGAAAAGGGGTGGCCCTCGGCCGCCATCCCGCGAACCGTGGGCTCGACGATCTCGCTGACGATGCGCTGCTCGATCGCCTCGGTGACCAGCGCAACGGGCGAGTAGGCGCCCATCCCACCCGTATTTTCGCCGCGATCTCCGTCGAGCGCGCGCTTGTGGTCCTGGGCGGGTGCGAGTGTCGCGATGTGCTCACCGTCGGTAATCGCGTAGTAGGAGACTTCGTCACCGACCAGAAGCTCTTCGATCACGACCGCGGAACCCGCATCGCCGAAGCGCCGGTCCCCCATGATCTCGACGAGCGCTCGCTCGGCCTCGTCGGCGGTCGAACAGACCGCGACTCCCTTGCCCGCCGCGAGGCCGTCGGCCTTGACCACACATGCGCCGCCGAGTTCTCGCACGTAGCTGCGCGCGGCGTCGAGGTCCGAGAACTCGCGAAACGCGGCCGTCGGAATTTCGTGGCGCACCATGAAGCGCTTGGCAAAAGACTTGCTGGATTCGAGTTGGGCGGCGAACGCAGAGGGTCCGAAGGCCGGGATGTCGGCTTCGCGCAATCGGTCCGCGAGGCCCGCCGCGAGCGGATCTTCGGGCCCGATCACCACGAGGCCAATGTTCTCGCTGCGCGCGAGTTGGATCAGCGCGTCGGCGTCAGTGGCCTTGATCTTCGGGAAGCAGGTCGCGAACGCGGCGATCGCATCGCTTCCGGGCGCCGCCAGCACCGCTTCGACTTCGGGGCTGCTGGCGATCTTCCACGCCAGCGCGTGTTCTCGACCGCCTCCGCCAACCACCAGGACTCGCATCTCGGCTCCGCTACTCGATGGGTGCAGCGCTCACCCTCAGTGTCTGAAGTGACGCACACCGGTGAGCACCATCGCGATTCCCAGCCGATCGGCGGCGGCGATCACCTCGTCGTCGCGTGTCGAACCACCGGGTTGGGCGATTGCCGTCGCACCCGCTCGAGCGGCCGCCTCGACACCGTCGGGAAACGGGAAGAACGCGTCACTTGCCAACGCCGATCCCGTCAGGTTCAGACCGACGCGCTCTGCCTTGGCGATGGCTTGCAGGATTGCATCCACTCGCGAGGTTGCACCGCCACCGAGTCCGAGCGTCCGGTCCGGACCGCCGAAGACGACGGCGTTGCTCTTGACGTGCTTCGCCACCTTCCAGTTGAAGGTGAGCGCGCGCATTTCATCCTCGGTCGGTTTTCGCCGGGTGGCGGCGGGACACGAGGCGATCGCTTCGGTCGCGAGATCGGGCTCCTGAATCAACACGCCGCCGAAAACGCGCTTCCACTCCAGCTGGCTCGCGTCGATCCGGTCCGGGTGAAACCGCAGCAGCCGGCGATTCTTCTTCTGGGTCAGCAGCTCGAGCGCTTCTGCGCTGAACTCCGGAGCGATCAGCACCTCGGTGAAGATCTTGTCGACCTCCTCTGCGAGGGCGAGGTCGAAGGCGCGGTTGGAGACGATGATTCCACCAAACGGCGACTCGGGGTCGGTCTCGAACGCCCGTCGGTAGGCTTCGGCCGGAGAATCGCCCGACCCGACACCGCACGGCGTATTGTGCTTGAGGATCGCCACGGTCGCCGCGTCGCGAGCGTCGAATTCGAGGATCAACGCGAGTGCGGCCTGCAGGTCGACGACGTTGTTGTAGGAAAGTTCCTTGCCGTGCAGCGGCTCGGCGATTTCGAGAAACCCCCCATAGAGGGCTGCGCGCTGGTGGGGGTTTTCGCCGTAGCGCAATTCGGCACTGCGGCCGAACTCCACACGAAGGTGTTTGGGAAACAGACTGCCCGGCTCTGCGCTCTGGCTCGAGAGGTAGTCGGAGATCGCCGCGTCGTAGGCGGCCGTGCGCTCGAAGGCCTTGAGGGCGAGCTGACGGCGCGTCGCGTCACAGAGGCCACCGTCCCTGCGCAGTTCGTCGAGCAGCGAAGTGTAATCCGAGGGGTCGACGGCAACCGCCACGTGGGCGTGGTTCTTGGCCGCGGAGCGGATCATCGACGGGCCGCCGATGTCGATCTTCTCGATCGCCTCCGCGAGGGTGACATCGGGATTCGCGACGGTGGCTTCGAACGGGTAGAGGTTGACGGCGACCAGATCGATCGTCCCGATCTGCTGCTGCTCGAGATCTCGTTGGTCTCCCTCGTGATCCCGACGGGCGAGGATCCCGCCGTGGATTCGCGGATGAAGCGTCTTCACCCGCCCGCCGAGCATTTCGGGGCTACCCGTGAGCTCTGCGACGTCGATCACCGCGAGGCCCGCTTCTCGCAGCGCTCCCGCAGTGCCCCCCGAAGCGATCAGCTCTACGCCGAGTTCCGAGAGTCCGCGACCAAAATCGATCAGGCCAGCCTTGTCAGAAACAGACAGCAGTGCGCGCCGAACGGCGCGCGACGATGTGGGGGGCACTGGGGAATTCTCCGTTACAGAAATCGACGGTGGGTTCTGCGAGGAGACTACCTGAAGTCGACCGCTCGCGGGACCCGTCGAGCGGCTCTCTTTTCAACCCTCGAACTGCCTCGGAACGCGCCGGCCGACGCGCACCAGCAACTCGTAGGGAATGGTCTGCGCGGCCTCGGCGGCCTCTTCCACGCTCAAAACCGCGTCTCCCTGCGCGCCCCCGAAGAGGATGGCTTCGGCTCCGATTTCGACCGGCGCGTCGCCGACATCGACCGTGAGGAAATCCATCGAGACCCGGCCGGCGATCGGCATGCGCCGGCCTCCGATCAGCACGCAGCCGCGCCCGCTCGTCGAGATCGGCACCCCGTCGTCGTACCCGATCGGGAGCGTGGCGATCCGGGTGTCGCGCAGAGCGCGAAATTCCGCCCCGTAGCCGACCGGATCGCCCGCCTTTGCGGAACGCAGCTGAACGACTTTCGTCGCCAGCGTCATCGCGGGCTGGAGATCCACTTCGAAATGGGGTGCGGGGCGCACGCCGTAGAGCATCACCCCGGGCCGCGCCGCAGCCTGTTCGGGCAGCGGCTCGATCAGCGCCTTGCCGGCGAGCAGACCCGCCGAATGAACCATGTGGACGAGACCCGGATCGAGCCCGCGTTCGCGCGCCTGCACGAGCAGTTCGCCGAGCGCGCGGACCTGTTCGAGACTCGGCGCCAGATCGGGCTCGTCGGCCCGGGCCAGATGGCTGTAGACACCGCCGAGATGGAGCGCGGGCTCTCGCACGACGGCCTCGAACAGCGCCATCGCGTCTTCCCGCGCGATCCCCGTTCTGCGCATCCCGGTATCGACTGCAACGTGGACTTCGAGCGGGTGCGGAAGGTTCCGGGCCGCAGCGGCCAGCAGGGCGACGTGCCCGGGGTCGAATACGGCTGGCGTCAGATCGAGGCCGACCGCGGCCTCGCTTTCCTCGGCATCGAAGACCCCGCCCAGGACCAGGATGGGTTCGCGGATGCCCGCATCCCGGAGTTCGACCCCTTCGTCGACGGTGGCCACCGCAAACCAGCGGCAACCCGCCTCGACGAGGGCCTGCGACACCCGGGGCGCTCCGTGCCCGTAGGCGTCCGCTTTCACGACGGCCATCAACTCACGCCCATCGGCGCGTCGCCTGGCTTCGGCAAAATTGCCCCGAATCGCCCGGAGGTCGATCGTCGCTGTCGTCGGCCGCCCGCCCACTCTGAAAGCCCCCTCGCCTTCCCTGCGTATCGGATCCATAACGCATCGAACGCGACCGGCAAACCGGGCGTTCGGTTTGACACCTTCAGCGCCTCGAGTAGCTTCCGTTCAGACGAGGCTGACGGCTACCCGTGTCCGAACAACAACACCCACCGCTTGTCAATCTGCTCGTCAACGGCGACCCTCGTACGGTTCCTTCGGACTACACGGTGGCGAAGTTGATCGACGCGCTCGGTCTTCGAACCAGCCGGATCGCAATCGCGGTCAACCGGGATGTGATTCCGCGGTCCGCGTTCGCGACCCATCGACTGGCGGCGAATGATCGGGTCGAAATTCTCGAGGCGGTGGGAGGGGGCTAGGAGATGGCGGACGACGGCTACACACTCGGTACCCATCACTTCAAGTCGCGCCTGATCATCGGCAGCGGAAAATACGCGAGCTTCGAGCAGAATCTGGCCGCCGCCGAGGCCAGCGGCGCCGAGATGGTCACGGTTGCACTGCGCCGCACCAAGCTCGACGCCCCCAAGGGCCAGGGGCTGCTCGACTACATCTCACCGGATCGGTTCGCGATCCTGCCGAACACCGCCGGATGTTACAGCGCAGAAGAGGCGATCAAGACTTCGCGCATGGCGCGCGAACTGCTCCGGACCGACCTCATCAAGCTCGAGGTGATCGGCGACGAGCGCACGCTCTTTCCAGACGTCGCAGCCACGATCGAAGCCGCAGCCGTGCTGGTCGGCGAGGGCTTCACGGTTCTCCCCTACGTGACGGACGATCCGGTCGCCTGCCAGAGATTGGCGGCGCTCGGCTGCGCGGCCGTCATGCCATTGGCCGCACCGATCGGATCCGGCCTCGGCATCCGCAACCCCGCCAACCTGCGCATCATCATCGAGACCGTCGAGATCCCGGTCATCGTGGACGCCGGTGTCGGGACCGCGAGCGACGCCGCCGTCGCGATGGAACTCGGCGCCACCGCGGTCCTGATGAACACCGGCATCGCGGCCGCCAAGGATCCCATCAAGATGGCGACGGCGATGCGCCTGGCCATCGAGGCGGGACGCCTGGCATACGAGGCCGGCCGCATGCCGCGCCGCCTCTACGCGTCGGCCTCCAGCCCGCTGGATGGGTTGGCGAGCTTCTGAACCCGCGACCCGCTGTGTCGAAGCCGAACCCGACCGAGGGCCGCCGGCCCGATCCGATCCTCTGCCTCGTCGTCGACCGCGGCGCCACGCGCGGCGACCTGGCGCATTGCGTCGCGGCCGCGGTGGGAGCCGGTGTGGATTGGGTGCAGATTCGCGAGCGAGAACTCGAGGGCGCCGCCCTGCTCGCACACGCGCAGGAGATCGACGCGGCTGCGCGACAGGCAGCCGCGCAAAGAGGTGGTCGCGTGAAAATCTTCGTCAATCGCCGGATCGACATCGCGCTCGCACTCGGTGCAGACGGGGTGCAACTCGGATTCGACGCGGTCGACCCGCCGACCGCGCGCCGGCTGCTCCCGGCCGATGCCAAGATCGGAATCTCGACCCACCACCCCGATGAGATTCGCAGCGCGGCGCCGGAAGTCGATTACGCGCAGCTCGCCCCGATCGCGCGACCGCTCTCGAAACCGCGCGCAGGCCCCTTCCTCGGCGTGCGGGCCGTCGCCGAGGCAGCCCGCTACGGCATTCCGGTCATCGCCCAGGGAGGAATCACCGCAGCCAACGCGGCCTCGATCGCAGCCGCAGGTGCCGCCGGAATCGCCGTGACCGGCGCCATCCTCTCGGCTCCGGATCCCGCCGGCGCAACCCGGGCGCTGCGCGCCGCGCTGGCGGCCGCAGCGCGAAATCGGCCCGGCACCTCGCCCAGCGCCCCGGTCTAGCATGGGCACGCAGTAGGAGCTGAAATGAGTGCGAGCTTGGATCGCGAATTTTCGAACCGCGGAGGGCGTCTGACAATGCTCATGGGATTTCGCATTGCACTCGTCTGGATCGCGCTGGGGATCTCGGCGGCGCCCGCGCTCGCGAGCGACCCCTTCCTGCGACAGAACACGACCGTGCGCGTCGTGAAGGAGGTCGGCCCGAGCGTCGTCAACATCACGACCGAGCGGATCATCGCCTCGCGCAACCCGTTTCCGAGCGGAGGAAATCCGTTCTTCGATTCGTTCTTCCGCGATTTCTTCGAGCCGCGGCTTCCCGAGACCGTGCAGAGTCTGGGCTCGGGCGTGTTGATCGATGCCGAACACCACATCCTGACCAACGAACACGTGGTGGGACGCGCGAGCCGAATCCGCGTGAGCCTCGCCGACGGAACCGAGTTCGATGCCACCCTGGTTGGCGCCGATCCCAACAACGACATCGCTGTTCTGAAGGTCGATACCGACAAACGCCTGCCGTGGTTGGAGCCGGGCCGATCGAAGGACCTGATGGTGGGCGAGTCGGTGATCGCGATCGGGAATCCCTTCGGGCTCTCCAACACCGTCACGACGGGCGTGATCTCGGCCCTGAACCGATCGATCCGCACCGAAAATTTCGTCTACCACGGATTCCTCCAGACCGACGCTTCGATCAACCCGGGAAACTCGGGCGGCCCGCTCGTCAACGCCGAGGGCGAGCTGATTGCGATCAACACCGCGGTCTACGGTGGGGCGCAAGGGATCGGCTTCGCGATCCCAATCGACACCGCGAAGCGCGTGGTCGACGAACTGATCGAGCACGGCGAGCTGACACCCGTATGGCTCGGCCTCGACTTCCAGGATCTGGATCCCAACCTCACCGCCGCGCTGGGCCTGCCCGAAAACCTGAGCGGTGCGCTCGTCAACCGGGTGCGTGAGGACAGCCCCGCGCAGCGCGCCGACCTACGACGCGGCGATGTGGTGACTCGATTCGACGGTCGCCCGATCGATTCCGCTCGCTCGTTCTACGAGATGTTGGAGATCAGTGTCGCGGGGCAGGATCTGCAGATCGAACTCTGGCGTGCAGGGCGGCTGCAGACGGTTACAGTGAAACTCGAAGAACTGCCTCTGCGCCACGTCGCCCGCCTGGTCAACGAAATGCTCGGAATGGAATTGGAGCCGCGAAAGGGTGGGGGCTACACGGTCGGCTCGGTTCGCGAGGGCAGCGGATC
>JAHEEJ010000460.1 GCA_024640705.1 Deltaproteobacteria bacterium | reverse complement strand
GCGCGAGCAGGTTGCCCACCAGGATCGTCACGAGGGATAGCGCGGTGATCAGCGGCACCCAGTCGTGGCTCCAGGCGCCGAGTCCCTGGAGGAAGAGCAGCGAGAACACCGCGAAGCCCGCGAGTTTGGGCGCCACCGACAGCAGACTCACGAACGGCGTGCCGGAACCCTGATAGGTATCCGGGACCCACATGTGGAACGGCACGACGCCGATCTTGAAACCGAGGCCGGAGAGCACCAGCAGCATGCCGAGTGTCGACAGCGGGGTGGGGTTGGCTGCGCCGAGTTCGGCGATGTTCGTGGTTTGCGCCATCCCGAACAGCAGCGAAATGCCGAGCAGGGTGATCGCGGTGCTCGTGACGCCCACCAGATAGAACTTGAGCGCGCCCTCGGGAGTTCGCTGCTGGCCCATATCGACGTCGTTCTTGTCGAATGCGGCGAGCACCGCCAGCGGCAGGCTCATCAACTCGAAGCAGACGAGCAGCAAGATCAGATCCTGGGTGCCCGCCAGGAGCGTCATGCCGAGCAGCGAAAAGAGCAACAGCAGGTAGTACTCGCCCTGCCGCTTGTAGTAGCAGCGCTCGACGTGGGCCGACGAGCCGAGCGTGGCGATGATGCCCGCGAGCAGGAAGATGCGCTTGAAGAGCAGAGGCCAGGCGCCCCCCACATAGGCGCCGCCGATCGCGCTGCCGCTGGTGTCGAGCGCAAACGAGGCCGCGAACACGGCGGCGAGGATGGCCGCGGTGAGCTTGGCATTTCCGCGCCCGAGGCGCGGAAAGATCAGGTCCACCACCAGCAGCAGCAAGATGCCGCCGGCGAGCAGCAGGTCGAGACCCAGCGGTGAGAGTTGGTCCCAGCTCATCTCGGCTCCATCAACTGGGTGAGCACTGCGAGATAGTCCGGAGTCACGCGGTTGATGAAATCGAGAATCAACGAAGGCATGAATCCGAAGACCACGATGCAACCGCCCAGAATCACGAGTGCGCCCCACTCCACGCCCTTCGCGTCACTCAGGTCGTGGAATTCTTCAGCCGGCCCCTCGCCCCAGAAGATCCGGCGGGATGCGCGCAGTACATAGACGGCGGTGATGAATGCGCCGAGGATGCCCGGGATCGCCCACCAGGGGTGGAGGCTCTTCCAGGCGCCGATGAAGACGAGAACCTCGGCCACGAAACCCGCGGTGCCGGGCAGGCCGAGCGAGGAGAGACAGGCGAGCGTGAAGAAGGTCGCGACCCCGGGCATGACCAGCCCGAAACCGCCCATCGACGGCATGTGGCGGGTGTGGGCGCGGCCGTAGACGAGGCCGACGAGCGCAAAGAAGAGGCCCGTCATCAAGCCGTGCGCGAACATCTGATACACGGCGCCGTTCCAGCCTTCGACGGTCAGGGTCGCCGCGCCGAGCATCACGACGCCCATATGGCTCACGGACGAGTAGGCGACGACGTATTTCAGGTCTCGCTGGCTCATCGCGGACAGCGCGCCGTAGACGATGTTGACCACCGCGACACAGCCGACGAGCGGCGCCCACGCGACGGCCCCCTCGGGCAGCATCATGAAGCCGACGCGCATGATTCCGAAGGCGCCCAGTTTCATCAGCACGCCCGCGTGCAGCATCGATACCGCGGTGGGCGCCGAAGCGTGCCCATCCGGGGACCAGGTGTGGAACGGGAAGACGCCCGCGAGTGCACCGAAGCCGAGCCACAACAGCGGGAAACACCACATCTGCATCGAGCGGTCGTAATCGAACGCACCGAGCACCTGCATGTCGAAGCTGCCCGCACCGGTCGCCAGGTACATCGCGAGCATCACCGCGATGATGAACGCCGAACCCACCAACAGCATCAGGGTGAGCTTCATCGCCGCGTATTCGCGGCCACCGATGTCGAAGAGTCTCCAGACGTACTTGAAGGGGCCGGCCTCGGTCACCGCGTGGCTACTGCCCCAGATGCCGATCAACAGGTACATGGGCAGGACGGCAATTTCGTAGAAGAGGAAGAAGACGAAGAGATCCTGCGAGACGAAGACGCCGAAGACGCCGGTCACCAGGACCAGAAGCGTGATGAAGAAATTCTTCGAGCGATCGTCGAGCGTCCAGCTCGCGAGCACGCCGGCCACGATGACCAGGCCGGTCAAGAGCAGCAGCGACACCCCCCAACCGTCGACCGCGAACCGGAACGCGATGCCGAAGCTGGGTACCAGCGCATGGGTTTCGGCCATCTGGAAGCCGCCCGCGGCGAGGTCGTAGCGCAGCGCGACCAGGCAGCTGCCGAGCAGCGAATAGCCGGCACCGAGCAGTGAAATCACGCGCACGCCGAGGCGGTTGCGGTCCGGAATGAACAGCAGGATGACTGCCGCAATGAAGGGCATCGCTACGATGCTGCTCAGCGACAAGCCACTCACCTCGAAAGCCCCCAGAAGACGATGACGACGGTGCCCGCAACGACGGCGTACACGTAGTCACGCACATTGCCGGTCTGGATCTTGCGCAGCTGGCGTCCCGACATGATGGTCGACCAGCCGATCCAGTTCATCACGCCGTCGATCACATAG
>JAHEEJ010000131.1 GCA_024640705.1 Deltaproteobacteria bacterium | reverse complement strand
CACATGGCGAGCGCGAAGCAGGAATCGAACCCCGTGGCAGCGGACTGAGGGAGTGTTTCCTTGAGGGTGTTGCAGCCTCGATCCGAGATCAACGTCACGCCCTTCGTCGATGTGATGCTGGTCCTCCTGATCATCTTCATGGTGACCGCTCCGATGATGCAGCAGGGGATCGACGTCGATCTGCCGGAGACCACGACCCAACAGCTGCGGGTCCAGGACGAACCACTGATCCTGACGGTCGACAAGGCCGGCAAATATCACCTCGGCCGACGTGAAATCGGCGAGGTCGAACTGGGCGAGAAGCTCGAGGCGATCTTCGAGGGCCGCGACAGCAAGGAGATTTTTCTGCGGGCCGATCAGAACGTTGCCTACCGATACGTCGTCAAAGCCCTAGCGGCCGCTCGAGAAGCGGGCGCCACCAAGCTCGGGATGGTGACGGAGCCCGAGAGCTGAGCGTAGATCGGGGCGCGCATCGTGACGGGAACCGAAGAGCTCTTCATTCAACTCGGCGAACTGCGGCGCCAGGAATTGCGCCGTCTGATCGCGTTTTCGGCCGCCGCTCACCTGGTGGTGGTCGTGGCGTTCTGCTTTACGCCCGAATCGAAGATCAGCCTGCCGCGCGGTGTGGTTTCGGTGGAACTCGTGAGCTTGCCCGCGGCCGCGCGTCCGGCGCCGTCCGCGCCTGTCGCGAAGCCGGAGCCGCCGAAACCGGTGCCACCGAAGCCAGTCCCGCCCGCACCCAAGAAGGTCGTGCTGCCCGCGGAGCCCACCACACCAAAAGTGAAGCCCAAGGTCGTGAAGCCCGCAGTCGTCGAGAAACCCGCGCCCACGCCCGCGCCCGCGGAGAATCTGGAGGATGTGCTGGCGCAGTTTCGCGAGGAGTCGGGCGAAGAGGCGCCACCGACCGAGATCGCGAAGGCGGCGCCGGCTGCGATCGGCACCCCTGGCTCTCCCACCGGGGTCGCGATCTCGCCGGAGGTCGCTGCCTGGATCAAGCGCGCCAAGATTCACGTGCGGAAGAACTGGGTGGTGCCGCCGGGATTCCGCACCCAGGCGCTCGAGGCGCGCGTCGAGGTCAATCTCGATGCGTCGGGTGCGGTGCGCGGCAATCCGCGGATCACGCAGCCGTCGGGCAATCCCTGGTACGACGAGGGCGTGGTTCGCGCCATCCAGAAGTCGAGCCCGCTCCCGGCACCGCCGGAAGCCGGCAAGTGGAATTTCGTCTTCCTGCCCGAGGACAGCTATTGATGCGCGTGGCTCTGCTCGTTGCCGTCGCTGTGAGCAGCGTCGCGGTCACGGCCGCGCGCGCCGCGGAGCGTCCCGCCGTCGTCGTGACGAGCGGCAAAGAGCAGCAGTTCGGCGTCGCGCTGCAGAAATTTGGCGGCAATTTCGATGCCGAGGCGTATCGCGAGGGCATGGCGGCCGCACTCGAATTCTCGAGCCTGTTCCGCCTGATCGATCGGAAGGCTTTTCTCGGACCCACGACGACGGAGGTGTTGAGCGACCGAGCGGACGTCAATTGCACGGAGTGGTCCACGATCGGAGCGGACGTCTTCGTCGAGGGTGTGCAGCGCGTCGAGCAGGACCAATTCGTCGCGGAATTCGCCGTCTGGGATCTCGCCGGCTGTCAGAGCAAGCTCAACCGGCGCTACCGCCAGGCGTCGTCCGCCGACCCGTTGATTCTCGCGAAGCGGATGGCGGACGACATCGTGGAGGTGCTCACCGGGGCTCGCGGGGTCGCGAGTACGGAACTGACGTTCGTCTCGAAGCGCGGCGGGAATCCCGAGATCTTCGTGATGGACGCCGACGGCGGCAATCAGCGCGCGGCCACCGCCAACGGGTCGATCAACAATTTTCCCTCGTGGTCACCGAGCGGTGACTCGATCATCTACACCTCCTACCGCACCGAAAACCGCCCGCTGCTGTACATCTCGACGCGCGGCCAAGGCAAGCCCGGGCGAATCCTCGCACCGCTGAGCAGCAAGCCGCTGTACCGGGCGGTTTTTCACCCGAGTGGACGCGAATTGGCCGTCGTGATGAGCCCGAGTGACTCGACGGAAATCTATCGGGTGGATCTCGCGGGCAAGAATCCGCGCCGGCTCACCCAGAATCGCGCGATCGATGTTTCGCCTTCGTGGTCGCCGGACGGGAGCAAACTCGCGTTTGTTTCGGACCGTTCGGGCTCGCCCCAGATCTATCTGATGGACTCCGACGGAGCCAACGTCAAGCGACTGACGTTCAACGGCAACTACAACACGAATCCCGCCTGGTCGCCGGACGGGCGTTGGATCGCTTATCAGGGTCGCGTCGGAGGCCAGTTCGATATCTGGTTGATCGATCCGGAAGGAAATGTGAATCTCCCGCTGATCAGCCACCCCCGCAGCGATGAATCGCCGTGCTGGTCGCCCGATTCGAGGAAGATCGCCTTCAGTTCGACCCGCCGGGGGAGCGCCGACATCTACGTGATCGATTCCAGCGGAGACCATCTCCAGCGATTGACCCGCAGCCAGGGCGACGACACGAGCCCCTCATGGGGGCCTTACCCGCGCTAGCCGGCGGTTGCGTGCGGCGCGGGCTGCATGCGGTATGAGTAGACGAAGGTCGAAGAAAAGGGGGGAAGACGGATGAATCGGGGATACGCGGCGCTTGTTCTGGCTCTTCCGTTGGTGACTGGCTGCGTCACGGTCGCGGATTTCAGAAAGGTCCAGCGGGACGTGATCGACCTCAAGCGCAACGCGGCAAAAGGCGGGAGCGGGGAACCTCGCGAGCGCATCGCCGACCTCGCGGTGCGGATCGATGCACTCGAACAGGAAAACGAGCTGCTGAACGGCCGGCTGGAGGTCGCGGAACATCGAGCCAGCGAAGCGCTTCGAGAGGCGCGCGCGGCTCGCCAGGAGGGTGCGACCGGAGCCGTCGATTCGGGTGCTGTGGCCCCCGGGGAGGGCGCAGAGCCCGGATCCGAGGGCGCCGGGGACGAGAACGCCATGCTCTCCGAGGAGTTGGCCTCCTACAAAGCCGCTCGGTCCCTGTGGAGCAGCAGTGATTGGGAGGCTTGTGTTGACCGACTCGGAGAGTTCTTGCAAACTTATCCGTCCTCCGTATACGCGGATGACGCCGCGTACTGGCGGGCAGATTGCTACTTCCAGCAGGGAGACTACAAAAAGGCGATTCTGCGTTTCGACGATGTGGTCGCTCGTTACCCAAACGGGAACAAGGCAGCCGACGCTCTCTACCGAGAAGGTGAAGCGCTGCTCCGTCTGGGACCGGCATACAACACCGCGGCGCGTAAGGCATTCGAACGTGTACTCAGCGAGTATCCGGATTCGGATCGAGCCGTAGAGGCGAAACAGCAGATTGAGTTGCTCTAAACCGATCGAACGCAGCAGGGGATTGGATTGAACAAACGGGATCTCGAACGATTCAAGAAGCTTCTCCTGGAACAGCGCGAGCAACTCCAGGGCAATCAGCGCAAAGCGCTCGCGGGAGACATCCATCTGGACCCCGACGATTTCCCGGATGAGATCGACACCGCCTCTTCCGAGATCAACCTGCAGTTCACGGGTCGATTGCGCGAGCGCGAGCAGGGGCTTCTCTCGAAGGTCGACACCGCGCTGCGCAAGATCGATGACGGTGAATACGGCGAGTGTGTGAACTGCGGCGAGGACATCGGCGTCAAGCGGCTTCGGGCTCGACCGGTCGCCGAATTGTGCATCGACTGCAAGTCCGAGCAGGAGAAGCTGGAGCGACGGACCGGCTGACCCCCGACCTCATTCTCGGCATCGAGAGTTCCTGCGACGAAATGGCCGCGGCGGTCGTGCGCGGTGGAACGGAAATCCTGTCCAGCGTCGTTCAGGGCCAGGTCGAAGTCCACGAGCCCTACGGGGGCGTCGTTCCCGAACTCGCCTCGCGCGACCACGTCCGCTGCGTTTCGTCGGTGGTCGAGGCTGCGCTCGCGCAGGCCGGGATTCCTTCGCACGAACTCAGTGCGATTGCGGTGACCGCAGGCCCCGGGCTGATCGGGTCGCTGCTGGTGGGTTTGTCTTTCGGCAAGGCGCTCGCGTATCGGCTCGGTGTTCCGATGGTGGGTGTCCATCACCTGAAAGGTCATCTCGCCTCGGCTGAACTCGCCGACCCTTCGCTTCGCGCCCCGTATATCGGCTTGCTCGTTTCGGGTGGCCACACCGCGCTCTACCGGATCGAGGCCGGCGCAGCCCCGCGGCTGCTCGGTGAGACTCGCGACGACGCGGTGGGCGAGGCGTTCGACAAGGTCGCCAAACTGCTCGACCTCGGTTTTCCAGGCGGGCCCGCGGTCTCGGCGGCCGCCGAGTCGGGCGACGCCGCGGCGGTTCGTTTTCCGCGCCCGATGGTCGATCGCGCGGGCTTCGATTTCTCGTTCAGCGGTTTGAAGACCGCGGTCGCGTTGGAAGTCGAGCGTCGCGCGGAGTGCGGCGCGCTCGGCGCAGCGGACATCGCCGATATCGCGGCCTCGTTCGAGGCGGCAGCGATCGAGGTTCTCGTGAGTCGCGCTCGCCAGGCCCTGCGCGAGCTGGGCATCGGGCGCCTTGCGGTGGTGGGCGGCGTCGCGGCCAACCGCCGGCTGCGCGCCGAAATGGCGAATGCGGCGGCGGAAGATGGCTTCGAGGTCTCGTTCCCGCCGCCCGCACTGTGCACCGACAACGCTGCGATGATCGCTGCAGCGGGCTCGCAGTTGCTCGCGCGCGGCGATCGCCACGGCCTGGATCTCAACTCGTTCTCGCGCGGCAGCGGGCCGCTTTGAACGCCGCGGAGATCAAGGCGTTTCTCGCGCGGCACGGGCTGCTCGCGCGCCGCGATCTCGGTCAGAACTTCCTCGTCGACGATTCTCTCGCGGCGCGGCTGGTCGAACTCGCGGGCGTCGAGCCGGGCGATCGGGTGATCGAGATCGGCACCGGGCTCGGTGTGTTGACCCGAGCCCTGGCAAAAAAGGCGCGGCACGTCGTGACGCTCGAGATCGACGCGGGCATCGTGCGGGCGCTCCGCGCAGACGCCGCGTTGCCGGACAACGTCGAGCTGGTTCACGCCGACGCGCTCGAGCTCGATCTCGCGGGGCATGTCGGAGCGGGCGCCGTGTCCGTCCGGTTGGTCTCCAATCTACCCTATCATGTGTCGGCCCCGCTATTGCGCCGATGTCTCGACCTGCGCGGCCAGCTGAAGGATTGGTCGGTCATGCTCCAAAGCGAAGTCGCCGTTCGTTTGCTCGCGCGGCCCGGATCTCGCGATTACGGATCGCTTTCGGTCTTGCACGGGCTGACCGTGACACTTTCGAAGGGGATGGATCTGTCGCCCAACTGTTTCTTTCCCGTACCCAAAGTCCACTCGACGTTCGTCCGCATTACCCCGTTGGAATCGCCCGCGATCGGAGAGGCAGAACTCTCGGACGTCGAGCGGGTGGTGCGCGCCGCATTCGCCAAGCGGCGCAAGACGCTCGTCAATTCGCTCCGGGCCGGAGCGCTCGGGGCCGAACACTCCGTCGACGAACTCAAGGCCGCGCTGTCGCGCTGCGGGATCGAGCCGCGGGCGCGGGCAGAGAGCCTCGAGCCCGCGCAATTGCTCGCGCTCGCGCGAGAACTCCGCTGACGCCTGGACTCCGGCGGATGCCGGAGCGGGAGTGTGGCGGCCGCTCACGGGCGGGCAGGGGCCGCTTGACAACCCCCGCCGGCCTATCCCAATCTTCCGGGGTCGAGAGGGGTCTCGCAGGGTGCGAACTCCATCACGACGCAGGAGCCAACTGAAGACTCTGTACGCCCTGTGCGCACGCGCCTCGGCCGACAGAAGCGACGCCTGGCAACGCCCAGAGTAACGCTTGGATCCCCAGCGAGGGACCGAGACGGGGGTGGTTGAGGGGCGGCCAGCGGATCCCACCGCATGGCCGACGCCGCGCCTCCGGATTTCTCCGGCAGGCGCGTTTTTGTTTCCCGAAAGCGAAGCACGCAGGCCACCTGGGGGTGAGTATGTCCACCGTTACCGCCAAGGCCGCTCGCGAGCACCGCATCACGATTCCGTCTCTTGTGGCACGCAAGAGCCGCGGCGAGCGCATCTCGATGCTGACCGCCTACGACTTCACGTTCGCGAGCATTTTCGATGCGGCGGAGATCGACATCCTGCTCGTGGGTGATTCGCTCGGCAACGTCGTACAGGGCCAGGACACGACGCTTCCCGTGACCCTCGACGAAATCGTCTACCACACGCGCCTGGTGGCGCGAGGATCCCGTCGCGCAACGGTCGTCAGCGACATGCCGTTTGGCAGTTACCAGATTTCGGCCGAAGACGCGGTTCGGAACTCGATTCGCTGCGTGAAAGATGGCGGTGCGCATGCGGTGAAACTCGAGGGCGGTGAAGCCATCGCCGCGACGATCGAGCGCATCGTCTGCGCCGAAGTTCCCGTGATGGCCCACGTCGGCCTCACGCCCCAGTCGGTTCACCGGATGGGGGGACACCGCGTTCAGGGCCGCGACGAGGCGGGGCGCAGCCGCGTGATCTGCGACGCGCAGGCCGTGGAAGCCGCGGGGGCGTTCGCGGTGGTGCTCGAAGGCGTTCCCGAGGACCTGGCCCGCGAGGTCACGCAACTGCTGACGATTCCGACCATCGGCATCGGCGCGGGCATCCACTGCGACGGCCAGGTGCTCGTGATGCACGACATGCTCGGACTGACCGACTGGACGCCCAGCTTCGTCAAGCAGTATGCGAATCTCGGCGCGCTTGCCGCGCAGGCCGCTCGCAATTTCGCCGAAGAGGTCGCGAACTCGAAATTTCCCGACGCCCGACACTCGTACCGGTAACCGGAATGCGTGTCATCGGAACGGTTGCGGAGCTTCAGGCGCTGGCAGATCGCGAACGCGCCGCGGGTGCGAAGATCGCGCTGGTGCCCACGATGGGTGCGCTCCACGCCGGTCATTTGTCGCTCGTCGACGTGGCGCGCAAGCGCGCCGACCGGGTCTGGGTTTCGATCTTCGTCAATCCGACCCAATTCGACAGCGCCGACGACCTGAGCCGCTACCCGCGCACGCGGGAACAGGACCTGCAGTGCTGTCGCGATGCGGGTGTCGACGTGGTCTTCGCACCCGAGTGCGACGAGATGGTCGGGTCCGCGGGCCAGACCTGGATCGAAGCGGGGGAGCCCGCCCAACCGCTCTGCGGTCGATCGCGCCCGGGCCATTTTCGCGCGGTCGCGACGATCGTCGTGAAACTGCTGCTCGCCGCAAAGCCGCACCTCGCCGTCTTCGGAGAGAAGGACTACCAGCAGCTGGCCGTGATCCGCAGCGTGGTTCGCGACCTCGGATTCGACGTCGAGATCGTCGGCGCTCCGACCGTTCGCGAGGCGGATGGCCTGGCGCTCTCGAGTCGCAACGTCCAGCTCCACCCCGAGGCGCGCCGCCAGGCGGTGGCGCTGGTTCGCGCGCTCGACGCCGCCGAAGGCGCCCTGGCATCCGGCGAATTCGACGCGGCGCGGCTGCTCCAGCGAGCCACTGCAGAGATCGAGAAGGCGCCGCTCGCACGGATCGACTACGTCGAACTGCGCGATGCGATTTCGCTCGGCCCCGTCGCCGAGAAGCTCGTGAATCCGGCGCTGCTCGCGCTGGCGGTGTATTTCGATTCACCGGAACGCGATGCCGGAAGAGCCGTACGGCTGATCGACAATCGCGTGCTGGATCCGAGGCGCGCCGTCTCTTCTCGATAGCGCGCACCCTCGCATCAACACAGACCCAAAGCCCGGGGTCGGGCTTGCTGCCCGACGGCCGGGTACCATCCCTTTTGGAGGCGTGGAGCAGAGGCGATGGGCGACGGCGACAAGCAGCGCAAGGTCATCGCGAGCAATCGCAAGGCCCGCTACGAGTACGAGATTCTCGACACCTTCGAGGCCGGGATGGTGCTCCTGGGCCCCGAGGTGAAGTCGCTGCGGGCCGGGAAGGCGAGCCTCGGCGACGCCTATGCGGAGATCCGGCGCGGCGAGCTCTACCTGCTGAACGCCCACATCGGGGCCTACGAGCAAGCGGGCAGGGCGAACTCGCCCCCGCTGCGCGAACGCAAGCTGCTGCTTCACCGCTACGAATTGTCCCGGCTCGCGGGCCGCGTGGTCGAGCGCGGCCTCACGTTGATCCCGCTGCAGCTGTACTTCAAGGACGGCCGCGCCAAGGTCGAGCTCGCGCTCGCGCGCGGCAAGCGCCGTTACGACAAGCGGCAGGCGATCCGCAAGCGCGAGAACGAGCGCGACCTCAAGCGCGTGATGCGGGGGCGCGGCCGCACCCGATCCTAGGCCTCTGCTGCGGCTGCCGGCTGCCTTCCGGTGGGCCTTTTTTACACAATTCTGGTGAATTTCGACTGGGGTTTAGCCGATTCAAACCATGGGCCAGAGGGGCCGGCCCACGCGCTTCCCGAGCCTAGGCGAAGAGAGTCTTCGATGAATCTATCGACACTGAAGCTCCTGATGATTCCGCTCCTGATCGTGGGCGGTATGTACGCCATCCGCAATTTCACGGGCGAGGTAGCGACCCTCTACACCACCGACGGCGAGGGGCACAGCTACACGACGCGAATCTGGGTTGTCGATCACGGCCACGAAACCTGGATTCGGTCGCTGGATCCGACGAGCGAGTGGCTCGACCGCATCATCAACCAGCCGGACGTGCAGCTGCGGCGCGGCGGATCGATCGCCGAGTTTCGGGCGACGCCCCAGATCGATCGGCGCACGAGGGTCAACGCCTTGATGGCCGAGCGCTATGGCTGGGCGGAGTGGATCCTCTCCCGGGTCGAAACCCGCGAAGCCGCCGTTCCCGTATACCTGGATCCTTTGGGCTGAACTGCAATCCGCCTGGCCCGCACGGGCCCTTGCCACCCTACGCTGCGTAACTACCCTCTCTGGTTCGGGGGCGATCGGTTTCGACGGGTGGTCGAAGGCGAGCGCTGCGTGTCGACATCGTCACAGCTGTCGTTAAACAAGTGGCAAGTTGGTGATTACAATTGCCGACGATAACTACG
>JAHEEJ010000459.1 GCA_024640705.1 Deltaproteobacteria bacterium | reverse complement strand
AGCGCGTCGTAGACCACGGCGTCCGCGTCGCGCAACAACGCCGCACCGCGCACGGTGATCAGATCGGGATCACCCGGACCGGCGCCCACCAACCAGACTCGGCCGAGGGGTCGCCGATCGGCGGTCACGCCCCGGCCCCGGATCGAATTTCGGCGAGGATGTCTTCGCCCCCGCTCGCGAGGATCCGCTCGGCGAGTTGGCTGCCACCGGCGGCCGCGTCGTTGGGTGAGACTTCGAGTTCTCCGCGTACGATGCGGTTGCCTTCCTCCGAGGCTACGAGGCCGCGCAGCCGCAACATCCCACCGGGGGCGTCTTCCGCGAGACAGGCGACGGGGATCGTGCAGTCGGCTCCGAGGCGAGCCAGGAAGCCGCGCTCCGCGCGGACGGCGCGCTCCGTCTGCGCATCGTTGAGCGCCGCGAGATCGTCACAGAGCGTTTCTCCAGCGCGCGCCTCGATGGCCAGCGCACCCTGAGCGACGGCCGGCAACATCACATCCGGCGAGATCCGCTCCTCGATCTGGTCGCCGAAACCGAGCCGATCGAGGCCCGCGCAAGCCAGAATCACCGCGTCGAGATCTTCCTCGACGAGTTTCCGCAACCGGGTGGGCACATTGCCCCGCAACGGCAGGATCTCGAGATCCGCGCGATGCGCCTTCAGCTGGGCGGCGCGCCGCGCGCTGCCGGTACCCACGCGCGCGCCGGCGGCCAGCGCGGCCAACGTCGCACCGGCCTTGCGCGCCACCAGCGCATCGCGATGGTCCGCGCGCTCGGGAAACGCAGCGAGTGCGAGACCGTCGGCGAGAACTGCGGGCAGATCCTTGGCGCTGTGCACGGCCACATCGGCGCGGCCATCCGTGAGCGCCTGCTCGATTTCCTTCACGAACAGACCCTTGCCGCCGATCTTCGCGAGCGAAATGCTCTGGATTCGATCGCCCGTGGTCTTCAACGGCACGATCTCGGTCGACGCGCCGAGCTCATTCTCGAGCCGAGAGGCCACGTAGCGAGCCTGGTAGAGTGCGAGATCGCTCGCGCGTGTGGCAATTCGAATCACAGTCACTTGGGTTCCATTTCCTCGTCGAGTTCGAAGAGAACCCGAGCCGTTTCCAGGTAAGCGATGCCCTCTTCCCGCTCCGCCTCTCGCCTGAGGCGCGAAACCGGAGCGTGCATGATCTTGTTGACGATCGCCTTGGTCAGCGCATCGACGGCCGCTCGCTCGTTTTCACCGAGTTCGATTCGACCCAGCGTCTTTTCGAGTTCGCGCGTGCGAATGCCTTCGGCGCGGTCGCGCAGGTGACGAATCGTCGGTACCGCGCGCAGTGCCGAGAACCAGCCGTCGAAGCGCTGCTGTTCCTCGACGATGATCGCCATCCCGCGCTCGGCTTCGCGCGCGCGCTCCTTCGCGTTCTCGCTCGCCACCGCACCCAGATCGTCGAGGTCGTAGCGGTAGACGTTCTCGATCGCATCGATCGCGGGATCCGCGTTTCGCGGCACGCCGATGTCGATCACGAACAGCGGCCGGTTGCGTCGCTTCCGCATCGACTGCTTCACGAGATCGAGCGTCAAGATCGGATCGTCGCCACCAATCGAGGTGATCACCATGTCGACTTTCCCGAGCAGTGTCTCCAGTTCATCGAGCCCATGCGCGGTGGCGCCAAACTGCGAGGCGAGCGCGGCGGCGCGCTCCGGGCTTCGATTGGCGACGCAGACCGACTCGAGGCCGTGCTTCCCCAGCGTCCGAAGCGCCATCTCGCTCATCTCTCCCGCGCCGATCAGCAATGCGCTTTTCTCGTCGAAACTCTCGAAGATCTGCTTTGCGAGATCCACCGCGACGCGAGCCACCGAAACCGGGCGCTCCGCGATGCGGGTTTCGGTCTTCACCCGCTTGGCGGTGGAAAAGGCGTGCTGAAACAAACGCCCGAGAATCGGTCCGCAGGCGCCGCACTCCACGGCGAGCCGATAGGCCTCTTTGGTCTGACCCAGGATCTGGGGCTCGCCGACGACCATCGAATCCAGCGCCGAAGCCACCCGCAACACGTGGCTCACGGCTTCGTCATCGCGGTACTCGTAGGTCACATCCTCGAGTTCGAACTCGACGGAGTGATCATTGCGCGTGAGATCCCGATTGAAGAACGAGAGCAAGCGATGGCGGGCACCTTCCAGCGACCGCGTCAGCACCAGGACCTCTACGCGATTGCAGGTGGAGAAGAGCGCGGCTTCCTCGATTTCGTCGCTGTTGACGAGTTTTTGAAGCAACGGTCCGGGCTCGTCGACCGCGAGGAGTTCTCGCACCTCGACGGGCGCGCTCTCGTGATTCATTCCCATCAGAATGATCTTCACGGGATCAACTCCAGACCGACCACCGCGAAGAGGAGAAAAATGAATCCCGCCACGGCGCTGATCGCGGACCGCCGCGAACTCTGCTTGCCGCTGAAGCGCGCGAACACCAGCACCGCGTAGACCATCCAGGCGACGAGCGTCCAGATTTCATGGGCGCTACCCGCCCACGGAACCCCTTTCGTAACCTGCGACCAGATCATTGCGGTGACCGCTCCGAGGCTCATCAACA
>JAHEEJ010000130.1 GCA_024640705.1 Deltaproteobacteria bacterium | reverse complement strand
ACATGCGCCCGGTCTGCGCGATCTACTCGACCTTCCTGCAGCGGGCCTTCGACCAGATCGTCCACGACGTGGCGCTGCAGAACCTGCCGGTCACGTTCGCGATCGATCGCGCGGGGCTGGTCGGCGCCGACGGCCCCACCCATCACGGGGTGCTCGACATCGGCTACCTGCGCATGATTCCCAATCTCATCATCGCGGCGCCGCGCGATGAGAACCAGCTTCAGCATCTGCTCGCGACCGCGATCGAATCGGGCCGCCCGTTTGCGCTGCGCTTTCCGCGCGGAAGCGCCGTGGGTGTCGAACTCGACCCCGAGCCGAAGGCGATCCCGATCGGCAAGGCCGAGCTGTTGCGCGACGGCAAAGACGTCGCGCTCTTCGCGATCGGCAAGGCGGTGGGAGCGGCACGGCAGGCCGCGGACCTGCTCGCCGAGCAGGGCATTTCGGCGCGCGTCGTCGACGCGCGCTTCGTCAAGCCGCTGGACGATCAGGCACTGGTCTCTGCCGCCGAGCGCTGCTCGCGCATCGTCACGATCGAAGATCACATGGCGACCGGCGGTTTCGGGAGTGCGGTACTCGAACGACTTGCCGTGTTGGCCCCCGACGCGCGCGTCCTCGTCTGTGGGCTCGCAGATCGCTTCGTCGAACACGGCGAGACCGACGACCAGTGGACCGCGGGCGGGATCGATCCCGAGTCGATCGCGACTCGAACGGTGGACTGGCTCCAGAAGTCGTGAGCCAGATGCCGGGCATCATGTCCGAGCCGAAACCCGACATCGCAGAAGCCTACCGCGAGTGCGTCGACATCACGCGCCGCAGCGGTTCGTCGTTCGCATCCGCGTTCTGGATGCTGCCCAGGAAGAAGCGCAACGCACTCCACGCCATCTACGCGTTTTGCCGACTCGCCGACGACATCGCGGACGATCCGGAGATCGCGGGTGATCGGACGGCGTTGCTCGCGCGCTGGCGCGAAGAACTCGACGACGCGTTTCGCGGCAAAGCACAGCACGCGGTCGGGGTCGCGCTGAGCGATGCCATCCGTTCGTACCGGTTTCCGGAACAGGTCTTCGTCGACCTGCTGGACGGTGTCGAATTCGATCTCGCCGAGGAGCCGATCGAGAGCTTCGACGACCTGCGGCTCTACTGCTACCGGGTCGCGTCCACCGTCGGCCTGCTCGTGGTGCGCATCCTGGGTTTCGAAAACCCCCGGTCCCTCGAATTTGCCGAGACGCTCGGGATCGCGGTGCAACTGACCAACGTGCTCCGCGACGTGGGGGACGACGCGCGCACGGGCCGGATCTATTTGCCGAGTGACGAACTCGTTCGCTTCGGAGTCTCGGCCGAGAGCATCTTCGCGGGACAGATGACCGACGCGTTGCAGCTGATGTTGAGCTTCAACGCGAAGCGAGCGATGTCGTACTACGAAAGCGCCGAGCGGTTGCTGCCGGAGGAAGACCGCCGCGCCCTGCGGCCGGCCACCGCCATGGGCCGCATCTACCGGGCGCTACTCGACGAGCTGATCGAGCGCCGGTTCCCCTGCTTCGAACAACCGGTTCGAATTTCGAAACCGCGCCGCGTTGCAATCGCGGCGAAGGTCTGGATGGGAATGGAATGAGTGATCGCGAAAACACGGGCGGGATCGGATCGCGGAAGGACGCGCACCTGGCGATCTGCGCGGAGCGCGACGTCGAGCACCGCCGCAGCACCCTGCTCGATCAGGTGCACCTGCTCCACGATTCACTGCCCGAGCTCTCGATTTCAGATGTCGATCTCTCGGTCGAGTATTTCGGCCGGCGGCTGCAGGCACCGATCGTGATCTCGGGAATGAGCGGCGGGACCGAAAGCGGCCGCGAACTCAACCGCGCGATGGCGACGGCCGCCCAGAAGTTTGGACTCGCGATGGGCGTGGGCTCGCAGCGCGCCATGCTCGTGGATCCCGATGCCGTCGGCACCTTTCGGATGCGCGAAGTCGCGCCCGACATCCTGCTCTTCGCGAACCTCGGCTGCGTGCAGGCGCGCGACGCGGGCGTCGTGCGCGTCGCCGAACTCGTCGAAGCGATCCGCGCCGACGCGATCTGCATCCACCTCAATCCCGCGCAGGAGCTCGTGCAGGACGAAGGCGACCGCGATTTCCGCGGCTGCCTCGACGCAATCGCGGAACTGGTCGACGAGCTTCACGTGCCGATCGTCGTCAAGGAGACCGGCTGCGGGCTCTCGCCCGCGACGCTGGCGCGCCTGGCCTCGGTCGGCGTCGAATGGGTGGATACCGCGGGCGCGGGCGGCACGAGTTGGACCGGGATCGAAGGTTTGCGCGGCGGGACGCGCCAACAGTCGCTCGGTGACGCGCTGCGCGAATGGGGGATCCCGACCGCGGCTTCGGTCGCCTACGCGCGGCGCGCGGGTTTTCGGATCATCGCCTCGGGCGGAATCCGGACCGGACTCGACGCCGCGCGCGCCATCGCGCTCGGCGCAGATGCGGCGGGTCTCGCGCTGCCCCTCTTGCGCGCGTTCGCGGCCGGCGGAACCGCCGAGGTGCTCAACGCGACGGCCGGGCTCGTCGAATCGCTGCAATCGATCGCGATGCTCGTCGGGGCGCCGACGGTCGCGGCCTTGCAAGAGGCACCGCGCGTGATTGGCTCCGAACTGCGCGTCTGGCTGGATTGACGCTCCGCATCCCCCGCGGGGTAACGATGATCGACGGACTCCACCCCCAGCTGACCGAACTCCGGGTGCGCGACAGTGGTTGGGGTTGCGCGCCGAGGCGTTCGGCTCGATCCTCGGCTCGGCGGGAGTCGGCGATTCGACCGGAGGTGGTGTCGAAAGGACGCGATCCGCAGGCGCATTCGAAGCGCCAAGACCGGCGAAGCCTGTCGAGCGATCTGAAGTGGACGTTGGAGGGTGAAATGGCCGCTGACCAAAGCGCGGCGGAAAGCCCCGACAAGGCGGCATCGCCGCAGGGCAAGGCGGCCACCCAGGACCGCATCCTGCAGGCGGCGATGAGCCTGTTCATGCGCCGCGGCTACGCGCGCACCAGCGTGACCCAGATCGCGAGCAAGGCGGGCGTGAGCCGGGCCGCGGTCTTCTGGCACTTCTCGGACAAAGACACCCTGTTCCGCGCGGCCGCGAAGCAATTCGTGGTGCCGTTTCGCGAGGGGCTCAGTCGACACATGCGGCACCTCGAGCCGCGCAAGCGAATCATCGAACTGATCACCTACTACGAAAAGTTCGTCGAACAGAACCGGCCCAACATCGTCGCGTTCGTCAATTGGGTGCTGGAATCCCCCGAACATTCCGAACCGATGCGCGACGAACTACTCGGTCTTCACGAGGCATTCCGGGTCGAGGTCGAGACCGCGCTCAGCGAGATTCTCGCTGACGCAGACAAGGCCTCGGAGTACGCAAACGGTCTGATCTCCCTGATGGATGGAAACTTGATGCTGGGGATCTTCGGCGCGGGCGCTTCGGCGCGCGCCCGACAGCGTTCGGGACTGCGCGCCGTCGCCGATCTCATTTTGGGCTGCGGCAACCCGGAAGAACCACACTAGCAGGGGCTCCGTGCACACTGGCTCTCTCGACATGCTCGAAGCCGATCGGCTCGAGCTCGCGACGGATACGATCACCGCTCGCGCCGACACGGAAAACTTTCCCGTGGCGCTGCGCATCCTATCCGCCGAGCAGCGCCGGCACTTGATGGCGATCTACGGCTTCGCGCGGCTGACCGACCAGATCGGCGACGCCGCCCACGGCGACCGCCTCGCGATGCTCGACGAACTGCAACAGCAAGTCGATTCTTGTTTCGACGATCGAGCCGATGGAAACGCGACCGCGAGGCATCCGATCATCGAGGCGCTCGCGCCCTCGATCCGCGCATGCGCGTTTCCGATCGGTCCGTTCCACCGGCTGATCGACGCCAACCGGCTCGACCAGGTCAAGCACCGCTGCGAGAACTACCAGGAGCTGCTCGACTACTGCGATCTGTCGGCCAACCCCGTCGGTGAACTCGTGCTCTACGTCTTTGGCGTGGCCACCCCCGAGCGCATCCGCCAGTCCGATGCGGTCTGCACGGCGCTGCAATTCGTCGAGCACTGGCAGGACGTGAAGGAAGACTACGCGGCCGGGCGCATCTACCTGCCGAGCGAAGACCTCGTGAAGTTCGGCTGCCGCGAAGAAGAACTCGCCGCCGCTGTCGCGAGCCCCGCGCTGCGCGAGCTGCTGCGCTTCGAGTGCGGGCGCGCGCACGGGCTGCTCGACGAGGGCGTCCCGCTCGTGAAGTCGCTGCGCGGCCGCGCGCGGCTGGCAATCGCCGGCTTCGTGGCCGGCGGACGGGCGGCGCTCGACGCGATTGCGCGCAGCGCCTACGACGTGATGGGCGGCGCGCCGCGCGCGCGGCGGCGCGATTTCGCGCGGCGATATGGCGGCATGCTGGTCGCACCCAAGCGCGTGGGGGCCCCGCGATGACGCGCCCGCAGATCGGCATCGTCGGTGGCGGGCTCGCGGGGCTCAGCGCCGCGATCGCGTGCGGCGACGCGGGCGCACAGGTCACGCTCTTCGAGGCGCGCCCGAGGCTCGGCGGCGCCACCTGGTCGAGCGAGCGCAACGGCCTCTGGATCGACAACGGCCAGCACGTCTTTCTGCGTTGCTGCGATCACTACATCGCCTTCCTGCGACGGCTCGGCGTGATGGACCTCGTGACCCTCCAGGATCGCCTCGACATTCCGGTGCTGATGCCCGGGCGCGGCATGGCCCGGCTGCGGCGCGGCGCGCTGCCCGCGCCGCTGCACATGACGGGCAGCCTGCTCCAGTACTCACACCTCAGCGTGTTCGAGCGCTTGCAGATCGGTCGCGCGGCGTTTGCGCTGCGCGAACTCGATCTCTCCGATCCGAAGCTCGACCTGCAGAGTTTCGGCGGTTGGCTGCGCGAGCACGGCCAGAGCGAAGCCGCGATCGAACGTTTCTGGGATCTCTTCACGCGCGCGACGATCAACCTCCGGCCCCGCGACGCATCGCTCGCGCTGGCCGTGAAGGTCTTCCAGACCGGCCTGCTCACGGACCCGCGCGCGGGCGAGATCGGCATCTCGAAGGTTCCGCTCTCGCAGCTGCACGCGGAACCCGCGGAGCGCGAACTCGAGAAGCTCGGCGGTGCGGTTCAGACCCGCGCGCCCGTCGAGGCGGTGGAGTGCGGGCCGCACGGCGAGGCGAGCGTGCGCTCGCGCGACCGCGTCTACCCGTTCGACGCGGTCATCGTCGCGACGCCCCACGACGCGGCCGCAGAAATCCTGCCCGACGCGGCGAAGGTGAATCGCGAGGCGCTGCGCGCGCTCGGGACCTCGCCGATCGTGAACCTGCACATCGTCTACGACCGCGTCGTGATGGACGAGCCGTTCGCGGCGGGCGTCGAGACGCCGATGCAGTGGATCTTCGATCACACGGCCGCGGCAGGCTTGAAAAACGGCCAATGCTTGACGGTCTCGCTATCCGTCGCAGACGCCTACGTGGGCGCTTCGCGCGACGCACTGCGCGAGGAGTTCGAGCCCGCGCTGCAGCAGCTTTTTCCGGCGGCAAGTCATGCGCAAGTCGTGGATTTTTTCGCCACCTGCGAACGCGCGGCGACCTTCCGCGGCGCGCCGGGTACGGCCTCGAAGCGGCCCAAGGCCGAAACCGCCGTGCGCAGCATCAGCCTCGCGGGTGCTTGGACGGACACGGGCTGGCCGGCCACCATGGAGGGCGCAGTGCGCAGCGGCAACAGCGCGGCGCGCGCGGCCTTGATTTCCGTGGGGGTGCGCAGTGGACTCCCCGAGGCGGTCGCCGCCTGACGAAAATCCGTCGAGCGGCGTGATAGAATCATCAGATCTAGGAGTGAAGCGTGGTTTCACAGGTAAAGACCGAAACAGCAGAAAAGACGTTCGAAGCCATTGCGCGCGCGCAGCGGCACCTGCTTTCGCTGCAGGACGAAACCGGCTGGTGGAAGGGCGCGCTCGATACCAACGTCACGATCGATGCAGAAGATCTGATGCTGCGCCAGTTCCTCGGCATCCGCGGCGCGGAAGAAACCGAGCAGAGCGCGAAGTGGATCCGCAGCCAACAGCGCAGCGACGGCTCGTGGGCGAACTTCTTCGGGGGACCGCCGGAACTCTCGACCACCACCGAGGCCTATGTCGCGCTGCGACTCGCGGGCGATCCCGCGGACGCCGCTCACATGCGCCTCGCCTCGGAGTTGATCCGCGACAACGGCGGCCTCGAGCGCACGCGGGTCTTCACGCGGCTGTGGATGTCGCTGTTCGGGCTGTGGTCGTGGGACGACCTGCCCACGATGCCGCCCGAAATGATCCTGCTGCCGAACTGGGTACCGCTGAACATCTACGACTTCAGCTGTTGGGCGCGGCAGACCATCGTACCGCTCACGGTCGTCGCGTCGCACAAACCGGTTCGGCAGATCGGCTTCGGAATCAACGAACTGCGCACCTACGCGTCGCCGCCGCCGAACCACTCGATCACCACCTGGGAGGGGCGCTTCGAGCAACTCGACCGCTTGCTCAAACTCTACGAGCGGCGGCCCAATCGGCGACTGCGCCAGCACGCCTACCGGCGCGCCGTCGAATGGATCGTGCGGCGGCAAGAAGCCGACGGTTGTTGGGGCGGGATCCAACCGCCCTGGGTGTACTCGGTGATGGCGCTCCACGTGCTCGGCTACTCGATGGATCACCCCGTGATCGCGAAGGCGCTCTCGGGCCTGGAGGGTTTCACGATCGTCGAAAACGGCATGCGCCGGATCGAGGCCTGCCAGTCGCCGGTCTGGGACACCGCGCTCGCGGTGATCGCACTCGGCGATTCCGGGCTCCCGCCCGACCACCCCGCGATGGTTCGGGCCGCGGATTGGTTGGTGGATGAAGAGGTGCGCGTGATCGGCGACTGGGCGGAGCAGCGGCCCGATTTGAAGCCGAGCGGCTGGGCGTTCGAGTTCGATAACGACAACTACCCCGACATCGACGACACCGCCGAAGTCATCCTCGCGTTGCGCAAGGTCGCGCATCCGGATCCTGCGCGCGTCGAGAGTGCGATCGAGCGCGCGACCGAGTGGACGCTCGGGATGCAGTGCAAGACCGGCGACTGGGCGGCCTTCGACGCCGACAACACCCAGAAGCTCTGCGCCGAAATCCCCTTCTGCGACTTCGGCGAAGTCATCGACCCGCCGAGCGCGGACGTCACCGCCCACGTACTCGAAATGCTCGCCCACGAGGGCTACGGCGACGACCTGCGCACCGAGCGCGGGCGCCAGCGGTTGCTCGCCGAACAGGAAGCCGACGGCTCGTGGTTCGGGCGTTGGGGGGCGAATTACATCTACGGCACCGCGGCTGCATTGCCCGCGCTGGCCGCGCTCGGCGAAGCGCCCGACGGATTCGCAACGCGCCGCGCCGTGAAGTGGCTGGAAGATCACCAGAACCCCGACGGCGGTTGGGGCGAGGACGTGCGCTCCTACGACAACCGCGCACTCGCGGGCCGCGGCGAATCCACGGCGTCGCAAACGGGTTGGGCGTTGATGGCGCTGCTTTCCGCCAAAGAGCGCTCGACGGCGGTCGATCGCGGCATTGCGTGGCTGATCGACAACCAGCGCGAAGACGGCGGTTGGGACGAAGAGCAGTTCACCGGGACCGGCTTTCCGGGCGACTTCTACATCAACTACCACATCTACCGCCACGTGTTTCCGCTGACCGCGCTCGGCCGCTACGCGAGCGGCAAATCGTGAACCCGAGCATCTAGCCGTGGGGCTGGCCGTGCTGGCGCCGCTGTCCGTCGAGGCGCTGGCACTGCGCTGTGGCCTGCGCGAAGCGCGCGTCATCCGCACCGGCGCCGGTCCGAAGCGCTCGCAAGCCTCCGCACTTCGGCTCGTGGGTTCGCCAGACAGCGCACTCGCGGTCGCAGGCCTTTGCGGGGCCGTCGATCCAGAACTCCAACCCGGCGACGTGATCGTGGCATCGGAACTTCAGGGCGGGAAGGGTACACACAAGCTCACCGCCCCCGAAGCCCTCGTCGACGCGCTGCGCGCGCTCGGCACCGCCGCCCAGCTCGGCCCGATCCGCTCCGAAGACCACATCGTGCGCGAAGCCGAGCGCGCGCACCTGCGCCAAAGCGGCGCCATCGCCGTCGACATGGAGAGCCGCTGGCTCGCCGAAGCCGCAGGTGAACGCCCGTTCGCAGTCCTCCGCGTCGTGGTCGACACCCCCCACCGCGAACTCCTACGCCCAGGCGCCATCCCCAACGGCATCCGCGCCCTCGCCACCCTGCGGCGAATCGCCCCAGCCCTGGAAACCTGGTCGAAAGCAACGACCCAAATCCGATAGCAGGTCGTACGAACAAAATTCGTCCGACCTGCGCCGCCTAATAAAATTCGTCCGACCTCCCCCCAAACCCTAAAAGCCCGGAATAAAAAAGTAATTCTTGAAACGAGGCCAAAATACCGCAACAATATGAGACGCAATCCACTTACTCTACTGTTAGGCGGTCACTTCCGATGAAGTTCGCGATGTATGTCTTTTACTGGACCGTCGTTGGGCCGATTCTCTTCCTCGTCGCCATGGATATCTTCATTTACCCGGCGATTCTCATTGCCCGTGCAATCTGGGGCGAAACCCTTCCCATATTAATCGAGTTTGGAATTGGTGGTGTTGCGCTCGTTGCATTGGTAATTGCCTGCTGCGTCGTCTGGGCGGTCTGGTGCCGGTTTCAAAACTTTGTCCTCATTCACTTGGGAACTAGCCGCACGGCCTAATCGAGCGGCGCCGCCTAACCAGTCGCTGCAGCTGACCGGCTACAGCGCATTTCAATTGATCCATGGTAGAATTTGGCATTCAATCGGGCGCTCCGAGTTCCCCGGCCAGCGGGTTGGCAGCTGAGCGCCCAAACGTTAGGCGAACCGGGCGGATGCCGGTTTGAACCGCAGCCGCAACGCTCGCTTCAAATCTCAGCAAGGAGGCCTACCATGCCATCCACGCACCTGATGACCCTCACGCTGGCCCGCGTCGCGTTTCTTGCC
>JAHEEJ010000458.1 GCA_024640705.1 Deltaproteobacteria bacterium | reverse complement strand
GAAATTCGCGGTGTAGTTTGCCGCTCCGAACCATCCAACCCGGAACGCCCTCCAGCGCCTGTTCGATTTCAGCTTCGCCAAGCTTCTCGGGCCGACTCGAATCCGCCATCTCAAAGATTCCCCGACAGTTCCGGGGTCGCGAGATCGACGGGCTGGACGGCTCCGGTCGCCTCCTCCCACGCGCGTCGAATTGCGAAGTCCCGATCGAATCTGAACAAGAAGGGGATCGACATTGGCTCGAACCCTGCGTCGTGCTCGAGATCAGCCGCAGCCAGGGTCTCTTCGAGGGACATCTCGGCCGCAGCGGACTTGCTCGCATACTCCGCGAGCTCGGCGATGAAGCGCTGGAATTCGAGCAGGTCGGCCCGATCCGTCACCGGGCCGTGTCCCGGAATGACTCGATCAAAATCGAGCGCGAGCACGCGCTCGAGTGTCTCCGCCCACTGTTGCACCGAGCCGCCCGCCTCGAGATCGATGTTCGGATATCGGCGGTTGAAGAAGAGATCACCCGTGTGAAGGACGCGATCTTCGACGAAGAGAACGACGAGATCGCCTCCTGTGTGACCGCGGCCCAGGTAGAGGGAACGAACCGTCTTGTCGCCGATTCTCAAATCGTGCCGGTCCGTGAACAGATCGTTGGGTACGGACCCGGCGGAGCGACCCTCCCAAAAAGCCGAGTCGAACCGCTCGAGATAGGCGCGCGTGCGCTCGGTCGCCACGATGTGCGTCCCAGCTGGCCAGGCCGAATTCCCGTGGGTGTGATCCGGGTGATAGTGGGTATTGACGACGGCCTGGGTGGGTCCGCCACCGAGCCTCTCGGCGAGCGCTCGGATCCGCCGACCCTGAAGGGGAAACGTCATCGTGTCGACGACGACGGCCCCGCGCTGGGTCCGGAGCACTGCGACGTTCCCACCCGCGCCGTAGATTACGGAAACCGAGTCGGTCACGGCTTCGTGGTCTAGAACGGTGATCCGGTTGTAGAGGTAGATCGCCAGCGTCCCCAGCAAAGCAACCAAAACCACCGCGATCACGCCGACTTTGCGCCCCACACTCCCCTCCCCAAAGGATGCGAGGGAAGTATACGCCGCAGCCGGTTCACCGCACTGCGAGTGGCGCTCTCGAATTCGGATCGAGGAATGTCTCGGCGCGGCTTCAGGTATCCGTGCGCAAGGGATGGGGTTTGCCGAAGAGCCAGCCCTGACCGAAAGGAATCCCGAGGCGGCCGAGCGTTTCGAGTTCTTCGAGGGTGTCGAGCCCTTCGCCAATGATGCGCGCGCCGATTTTTTCAGACACCGCGTGCAGTGCCCGCAGCAGTTCCTGGCGGTTCAGATCCTCGTCGATCCCGGCCACGAACGCTCGATCGACCTTGACGAACTCGGGGCCCAACTCGATCACCGATTCGAGACTCGCGTACCCCGAGCCGACGTCGTCCATCGCGATCTGGAAACCGAGATTCCCGTAGTAGTCACGGATTTCGCGGAAGATGTCGAAGTTCGAGATCGATTCCTGCTCGGAGATTTCAAGCACGAGGTCCGTAGGAGCAAGTCCGCAGCCGTCGAGTGTCCGACGCAGGGCTTCGGAGCGAAAGTTCGGATCGTAGATGGTCGTCGGGCGAATGTTGAGAAAGAGTTTCGCGCCAACCGGAAAATCTCTCGCGCCATCGAGACCGCTCGTTCTGCAGAGACGATCGAGCTGGAAAATGAAATCCTCTTCGCTGGCGCTCCTGAACAACGCCGCCGGCGAGTGGAACTCCGAGCCTTCCGGTCCGCGCGCGAGCGCCTCGTATCCAAATACCGTCCGCGTCGCAACGTCCACGATCGGCTCATAGACGGAGCGAATCCTTCCCTCGAGCACCAACTTGAAGAGTTTTTGGCGGCGGCGGCGAGCGGCGATCTTCTCATTGAGCACAGCGTCGTTGCGCGCCTGTTCAATCGCGTCTCGAATTTGTGTCTCTGCGCCAATCGTGGGGTTGCAGAGCGCCGCCGAAGTGCCGATCGGAAGGCTCGGGGGCGCCTTCAGATGTGGATATCCGATTCCGGTTCCCCGCGCCTTCAGCCCCTGCGAGAGAGCGCCGTGAAGATCGGGTAGCTCCCGGCTGGAGAAGTCCGTCTCGACGAGATCCCGAAACAGCAAGACCATGATCTCGTTGCGACCGGTCTCGCCCGCGAGAATCAGATCACTGATCCCCAGCCGATCGCCAATCAGTTGTTCCACGACTTCCCGGAGCGACAACATCGCCCCAATCCGCGCCGATCCGCCGAAACTGCGCTCGATGTCAGAAAATGCGGAGGCATCGATCGCGAGGATGCCCAACGCCCCATGGCCGGTGAACTGCGCGACGATCTCGGGCAGCGAGTCCCCGATCGAAGGCAGCACCGTCTCGGACTTGGGCAAAGCCGTAAAGGTCCGCTTGTCATTCGGCTCCGACATGCCTCTCGCATCGGCACCTCGGGCCAGCTCGTTGAGTGCGCGCGGTCACAGCCGCGCTCGACCCGACCTTCGCCGGAAGCTTTCGCTTTCAGAGGGCCAATGGAATCGATAGAGAAATCCGGATCTTCCGCGCTCCGACAGAGTG
>JAHEEJ010000457.1 GCA_024640705.1 Deltaproteobacteria bacterium | reverse complement strand
ATGAGCCATTACCGGCAGAACGTCGACCCCCTGGTCATCGTCGAGGCGGCTGGCTCTCGACTGATCGGCGCCGATGGACGCAGCTATATCGATGCCAACGCGTCGTGGTGGACCTCGGTGGTGGGTCACAACCACCCGCGCCTCGTGTCGGCGCTGCGCCGGCAGTCCGAGACGCTCTGCCATGCTGCGCTGGGTGGGATCGCGCATTCTCCGGCGTCTGAACTCGCGGAGGCGTTATGCGATGTCGCTCCCGATGGGTTGTCGCATGTCTTCTACAGCGACAATGGATCGACGTCGATCGAAGTGGCGATGAAGCTCGCGCTTCAGTACTGGGCGCAAAACGGCCGCCCCGAGAGAACCCGCTTCGTGGCGCTCGAAGAGGCCTATCACGGCGACACGATCGGAACCACGGCGCTCGGCGGAGTCGAAGTATTCCGAAGGCCCTTTTCGGCTGTGCTGCTCGATTGTCTCTATGTTCCCCCCGCACGAGAGGCCTCGCAGCTCGCGAGCTGCCTCGAAGAGCTCGAAGCGGTCATCGATCGCAACGCCGATACGATCGCGGGCGTGGTTTTCGAATCGATGGTTCAGGGGGCCGCGGGCATGCGGATCTACGATCCCGCCATGTTGCGCGCGGCACGCGAACTCTGCGATCGGCACGACATCTTCCTGATCTGTGATGAAGTGTTTACCGGTTATGGACGAACCGGGCCGATGTGGGCCTGTGAGCACGCCGGGATCGCACCCGACCTGATGTGTATCTCCAAGGCCTTCACGGGCGGAGTCATGCCAATGGCGGCGACGCTCGCCACCGATCGGATTTTCGACGGATTCATCGGCGATGCAGATCGCGCCTTCTACTACGGACACACCTTCTGCGGAAACCCACTTGGCGCCGCCATCGCACTGGAGGTGCTCGAGGTCTTCGAGGACGAACACATCCTCGAACGAGCGAAGCCGAAGGCCGAGCAGATCGCGCATGCCTTCGAGCAGATGAGCGCGCTTCCGGGCGTCGCCTCGACGCGCTCGATCGGGATGATTGGCGCTCTCGACTTGAAGGGTGACGGCGGTTACCTGGCAGAGCTGGGTTGGCGGGTCTACAGCGAAGCGCAGCGTCGCGGTGTGTACCTCAGACCCATCGGCAATGTGGTCTACGTGGTGCCCTCGCTCAATATTCCCGATGAAGATCTGTCGGAACTGCTGACCGTGGTTCGCGAGAGCGTGGCGTCTGCCGCAAAAGGGTAGGCGGGGCGAGAATCACGCATGACCTCCGAGCGTCGCGTTGCGTGTGCACTCCGGCATGCAGACGCGCTGGGCTAGGATTGGATCGTGGCAGAACGAGCGGATGTTCTGATCGTAGGCGGCGGTGTGGTCGGGACTGCGATTGCCTGGGCGCTGGCCAATCGCGGCGTCACCGGAATCGTCGTCGTCGATCTGGATCTCGCCGGCGTCTACGCGTCCTCAGAGTTGAATGCCGGCGGCGTCCGCGCGACCTGGTGGCAACCGGTCAACGTCGAGTCGTGTCGCGCGACGCTCGACTTCTTCAACGAACACGCCGAAGCGCTCGGTTTCAGGGACCGCGGTTACCTGTGGCTCTATTCCGATCCCGAACTCTATGCGCAGGCGATCGAGAAGCGGAAATTCCAGAACGCTTGCGGGCTCGGTGTCGAGCTGCTTTCGACTCCGGAGCTCGCCGAACGATTCCCGATTCTCGATCGCAACCTCGAAGAGATCGTGGGGGCCACTTTTTCGCCCCGCGACGGGTTGGTGAATCCCAATGCCGTTCGAGCGTGGTACCGATCCGAAGCCGAGCGCCTCGGTGTCGTCTTCCGCAATCGGCACTACGTGGCCGGCGCGGTGACCCAGCGCGTCTCGGGTGTCACTGGCAGCCGGCGTCGGGTTTCTGCGGTCGACGTGATCGAAGTCGAGCGGGGAGAACTCGCGGATACGGGTGGAACGGTGCGAGAGATCCTGACCACCCATCGCGTACCGATCGACAAGCAGGCAGGCGAGATGCGCATTGCCTGCGATGTGGTCGTGAATTGCCTCGGTGCATGGTCGCCGATCTTCTCGTCGAAAATTGGTGTTTCGGATGTCACCGAAGCCGTTCGCCGTCAGATCTGCCTGGTGGACATTCATCGCGAGGACATGGCGCCCGGCGTTTCGTTGGATGATCTCGGTATGATCGTCGATGCCAGCGGGCTCTATTTTCATCCCGAGGGCGCCCATGTTCTCGCGGGCTTCTCGATTCCCGATGAGGCTCCCGGTTTCGATTTCAGCTACGACGGAGAAGACTTCTTCGAAAACGAGATCTGGCAGCGACTCGCTCATCGCTCCAGCAGCTTCGAGCGTTGTGGACACGTGCGAGGCTGGGCGGGTCTCTACGCGGTGACTCCCGATTGCAGTGGCATTGCGGGAAAGGTCGGCAGCTTCGAAAATCTGTTCGAGGCGCACTCCTTTACCGGTCGTGGTGTGATGCAGTCGCACGCGGTCGGGTGCGAAATGGCGGCGCTCATCGCGACTGGCCGCTTCGAATCGTGCGATCTGAGCGCGCTCACCCGCGAGCGATTCGAGGACCCGAGCCGCTGGGTTCGAGAGGA
>JAHEEJ010000456.1 GCA_024640705.1 Deltaproteobacteria bacterium | reverse complement strand
CGTCACACTCTATTCGCTGGGTCGAACCGAAGAGGCCGCACAAGAGTGGGAGGCCGTGCTCACCGAACATCCCGAGCGCGAAGACGCGCGGATGTATTTGCGGATGATCGGTCGTTATTGATCCGCGGCGGCGGCAAGCAGCTACGCTATACACACCGAAACTCTAACTTGGAGGGGCAATGACCCGGAAGATTTCTGTCGGACTGTTGGCTTTATTGATCATGGGGATGGTTTCGCTGTTTGGTTGTGCTTCGGGTGGCGGTTCCAGCGATACGTCTACCCAGGCGCCCGCCCAGGCCGGCCCCTACACGGCTCCGCCCGAGGGTTCAGCGTTTTCCAAGGTCGTGATGCGATCCAGCGAGGTCGAGGTGCGAAAGGTTCTCGGCGAGCCCGACAACACGTCTTCCTATATGACGGGGAAGATCTTCATCCCGTTCTACTTCGGAACGGACGCGTTCCGGGTGGATTGGTTGTACGCGGGCCAGGGGAGAATCGTATTCTCTCGCGGCGCCTGGGGCGATCAATTCAAGGCCATCGCCATCAAGTACAACGAGAACGAATTGAAGTAGCGGGCATCTCGGCTACCGATCCGCCTGGATCAGCGTTTTTTATCGGATCTGCACCGCGGCCTCCGGTCTCGTCACCGGCTGCTTCGGGGCTGTCGCTTGCTCGACGTGGTGCGCGCCCGCCCGGGTGGACTGAGGTAGGCTCCAAGTTGCACCGGATCCGGTGAAGCGAGGACCGCGTCATGTCCAGGAAGCCGACTGCATCGTTCTCAGACGCACCGGTGAGCGAGCCGGCGCGCTTTCATCCAAGCCCCGAGCATCCGATCCGCACGGGTGACGAATACGTGGCCAGCCTGCGGGGGCGCGGCCTACGCGTTTACCTGTTCGGCGAACGGGTGGAAGAGCCGGTCGATCATCCGATGATCCGGCCGTCCATCAACGCGGTAGCCGAGACCTACGATCTCGCTTTGGCGGATCCGGAGCTTGCGACCGCCCACTCGTCCCTGATCGACGGGCCCGTGAACCGCTTCCTGCACGTGACCGAGAGCGTCGACGACGTGGTGCTGCAGAACAAGATGCAGCGCCGGCTCGGGCAGCTCACGGGCACCTGTTTCCAGCGCTGCGTCGGGATGGACGCCTTCAACGCTCTCTTCTCGGTCACCCACGAGGTCGACCGCGAGCGGAATACGCCGTACCACGAGCGGCTGCTTCGATTCCTGACCCACGTGCAGCAGCGAAACCTCGTGGTGGGCGGCGCCATGACGGATCCGAAAGGCGATCGCAGCAAGGGTCCGGCAGACCAGGACGACCCGGACGTCTTCGTGCGCGTGGTCGAGCGACGGGACGATGGCGTCGTGCTGCGTGGAGCGAAGGCGCACCAGACGGGCTGCGTGAACTCCCACTGGATCGTCGTGATGCCGACCATGCGCCTCAGGGAGGTCGATCGGGACTACGCGGTCGTCGCAGCGATCCCGGCGGATGCGCCGGGGCTCACCTACATCTACGGGAGGCAGTCGTGCGACACCCGGGTGCTCGAAGGCGGCGACATCGACGCGGGCAACGCCAGCTTCAGCGGCCAGGAAGCCCTCATCGTACTCGAGGACGTGTTCGTGCCCTGGGATCAGGTGTTCCTCGACGGAGAGGTGGAATGGGCGGCGCCGCTCGTGGAGCGCTTCACCTGCTATCACCGTCGAAGCTACGTGTGCAAGAGCGGGCTCGGCGATGTGCTGGTGGGCGCGGCCGCAACCATCGCGGAGATGAATGGGGTGCCGAATGCCTCCCACATTCGCGACAAGCTGATCGAGATGACGCATCTGAACGAGACGCTCTACGGCACCGGAATCGCCGCCTCCCACGAGTCCGTCCGCCGACCGGCGGGCAACTACGAACCGAACGACATGCTGGCAAACGTCTGCAAGCAGAACGTGACGCGGTTTCCGTACGAGATCGCGCGCCTCGCACAAGACCTCGCGGGTGGGCTGCTCGTCACCTGTCCATCGGAGGCCGACCTGCGCTCGGCGGAGGTTGGACCCCTGCTCGAAAAGTATCTGAAGGGGCGCGCCGACGTCCCGACGGAAGACCGCATCCGGATCCTGCGCCTGATCGAGAACCTCACCATGGGCCGCAACGCCGTCGGCTATCTGACCGAGTCGATGCACGGCGCCGGCTCACCCCAGGCGCAGCGCATCCAGATTGGCCGACAGGCCGACCTCGAAATGAAGAAGAGGCTCGCAAAACGCCTCGCGGGAGTTCCGATGCGAGACGAACCCGCGGAGAAAGGAGCGAGCCACGCGAGGACGACCCAGACCCCGCCCCGTTGATCCACACCCAGGCCCAACTCGAGATGATGCGAGCCCACCACGAAATGGTCTTCGAGGTGCTCGACCTTTCGACCCGCGTCATCGCCGACCAGCGCGTAGATCACGATGCTGGTGGTGTAGATGTCGATCTACGAGTGCTCACTCGCGGATCGAACGTCCACCAGGGATTCGTGGAACGTTCCGCTCCCACCGAGGTCTGTGGTCTGCTGCGACGTCAAGTCGTTGACGCCGGTGGATTCGGATGCGTCGTTTTCCCAGTAGATGCCCTGTACG
>JAHEEJ010000129.1 GCA_024640705.1 Deltaproteobacteria bacterium | reverse complement strand
GGACACGGCGAAGCTCGCGCGCCGGCACAACGATGCGAATGTTCTGGCGCTTTCGGCGGACGCTCTCGATCCAGCCCTGGCCTGGAAGATTGTGGAAGCGTGGTTGAAAGAGCCCTTCGACGGGGGCCGCCACGCAAGGAGGATTGAGTTGATTGATTCACTGACGGAACCCAAGGCCGGCGCCGATTTCAGCAACCCCGCTTCACCGGGGATGACCCAGAATCTCGCCGAGGCGGATCCGGAGATCGCGAAGTTCATCGCGCTGGAAGCCCGCCGGCAGGCGCTTTCGCTGGAACTCATCGCCTCGGAGAATTTCGTCTCGGAGCCCATCCTCGAAGCAGCGGGATCGGTATTGACGAACAAATACGCCGAGGGCTACCCGGGACGCCGCTATTACGGTGGATGCGAGCAGGTCGACGAGGTCGAGAGCCTCGCGATTTCGCGTGCGAAGGAACTCTTCGGCGTCGATCATGCCAACGTGCAGCCGCACTCGGGATCCCAGGCCAACGAGGCCGCCTACCGCGCGCTGCTCGATATCGGGGACACCGTGCTCGCGATGAATCTCGATCACGGCGGCCACCTCACCCACGGCAGCCCGGTCAACTTTTCGGGGCAGCTCTACAAGATCATTCCCTACGGCGTTCGCGAGGATAATGAGCTGATCGATTACGACGAAGTGCGCCGGCTCGCGAAAGAGCACCAACCGAAACTCATCCAATGCGGTGCGACCGCGTATTCGCGCACGATCGACTTTGCGGCGTTTCGGTCGATCGCCGACGAAGTCGGTGCGGTCTTGTTTGCAGACATCGCGCACATCGCGGGTCTCGTTGCGACCGGGTTGCATCCGAGCCCGGCCGGTCACGCCCATGTATTTACGACGACCACCCACAAGACACTGCGCGGCCCTCGCGGAGGTATGATTCTCTGTGACGCCGAGTACCAGAAGAGGATCGACAGTGCGGTCTTCCCAGGTGGCCAGGGCGGCCCCCTGATGCACGTGATCGCCGGCAAGGCGGTTGCGTTCCGGGAGGCCCTGCAACCTTCGTTCAAGCGCTACTGCGGGCAGATCATCAAGAACGCGCGCGCGCTCGCCGAGTCGATCGCGAATCAGGGTTTCAAGATCGTTGCGGGTGGCACGGACAACCACCTCTTCCTCTTGTCGCTGGTCGGTCGGGATACCACCGGGAAGGCGGCACAGATTGCGCTCGAGCGGGCCGGGATCACGGCCAACAAGAACATGGTTCCGTTCGATCCCCGCAAGCCAATGGTGACATCGGGAGTCCGCATTGGAACGCCCGCGGTCACCACCCGCGGAATGTGCGAGGCGGAGATGGCGGAGATCGGCAGCCTGATCGTTCGATCCCTCGAGCGGCCTGGAGATGTCGATGCGCTCGACGCGGTGCGCGTCGACGTCGAGGCGCTGTGTCGGCGATTTCCGTTGTACCCGGGTCGCTGGAACGACTCCGCCTGAGCCGTGCGCTGTCCGTATTGTTTCGATTCAGCAAACCGGGTGATCGACTCGCGCCTGGGTCGAGACGGTAACGAGATCCGCCGCCGTCGAGAGTGCCTCGAGTGCGAACGCCGATTCACGACGCGTGAGCGCGTCGAAGAGGTCTTTCCGAAGATCGTCAAACGCGATGAGCGACGCGAGGATTATCAGCGCCAGAAGCTGCTGGTGGCCGTGCAGAAAGCCTGCGAGAAACGACCGGTCAGCGCAGAGGCGCTCGATCAACTCGTCGATCGCGTCGAGCGACATGTGCAGGAACTTGGCGAAAAAGAAGTGACGAGCGGGCTGATCGGTCAGCGAATGATGACAGAACTCGTCAGCCTCGATCATCTCGCGGCGGCGCGCTTCGCGTCGGTCTTTCTCGATTTCCAGGGCGCCGAAGACTACCGGCGATTCTTCGAGTCGATCGAGCACCCGAAATGACAGCCGAAGCGGCGATGAAGATCGCCCTGAGCGCAGCGCGGCGGGCAGCCGGGCGCACGTATCCAAACCCTGCGGTCGGTGCCGCGGTCTTTCGCGGCAATCGCGTGTTGGGCCGCGGAGCCACGCGACCGGTGGGTGGGCCCCACGCCGAGGTCGTCGCATTCGAAAATGCGAAGCGCCGCTTCGGAGCCAGCAGCCTGCGCGGCGCATCGCTCGCGGTCACGCTCGAACCCTGCTGTCGCGTGGGGCGTACGGGTCCCTGCACGGACGCGATCATCGAGGCGGGCATCCGCCGTGTATTCGTCGGGCATCGCGATCCGCATCCAGAGGTATCGGGGGCGGGCACCCGTCGCTTGCGGCGCGCGGGGGTCGAGGTCCAGCTCGGCGTGCTCGAGGAAGCCTGCCGCGAACAGCACCGCGGTTTTTCGACGGTCTGCGCACTCGGGCGACCCTTCGTGATGCTCAAGCTGGCCAGTTCGTTGGACGGGCGGATTGCGATCGCCAGCGGCGAGTCGCGCTGGATCACCGGTCCCGACGCGAGAGCCAAGGGGCACCTCCTGCGCTCCCGGGTGGATGCGATCGTCGTCGGATCGGGGACGGCCCTCGCGGATGACCCGGAACTCACCGCACGTCGAGGTAGGCGCGTTCTGCACCGGCCAATCCGGGTTCTGGTCGACTCCAGGCTGCGCGTGCCGCCGGACGCGAAGCTCTATCGCGAGGGCGCCGATCGAACCTGGGTGTTGTGCGGCTCGGAGGCCGGGGCGCGTCGCCGCAGGGTCCTGGAGGACCTTGGCGCGCGGCTGCTCGAAGTGCCGACGCGCGCAGGGAAGTTGGATCTGAAGCGCGCCGCCGCGAGGCTGGCCCGGGAGGGTCTCACGGAAATGCTCGTCGAGGGCGGGGGGAGTCTCGCGGCTGCGCTGTTGCGGGCGCGCCTGGTCGACGAACTCCACTGGTTCATCGCACCCCGGCTGTTGGGCGGCGACGGGCGCCCCTCGCTCGGAGACCTGGGCCTGCGGTCACTCGTCGAGTCCCCGCTGCTCGATGGACGCGTGGGCCGCGCGGGCGACGACCTGTACATTCGCGGTCGAGTCGATTACCCGGCGAAACGCGGCGGACGGGCGCGCAGCCGAGGAGCAGACCGGTGAATCAATACGAGAGTTCGGAAGATGCCAGCGGCCTGTGCTTCGCGATCGTGGTCTCGCGTTTCAACGAGATGATTTCGCTGAAGCTGCTCGACGGGTGTTCGGCCGAGCTGATCCGCTGCGGCGCGCGTGCGGAAGACATCGACGTAGCGTGGGTGCCTGGCGCGTTCGAGATTCCAATCGCCGTCCGCGCGTTGGCGTCGAGCGGTCGCTACGACGCCCTGGTGTCGCTGGGATCGGTGATTCGCGGTGGGACGCCCCACTTCGACTACGTCTGCCGGGGGGTCACCGACGGGCTGCGAGATGTCATGCGGGAGACCTCGGTGCCCGTGGCTTTCGGCGTGCTGACCACGGATGATGTCGCCCAGGCGCTCGCGAGGGCCGGCGGCGAACACAGCAACAAGGGCGAAGAAGCCGCGCGCGCGGCCATCGAGATGGCTCGATTGATGGCGCTCCTCGCCAAACCACCCGGGGCGGGAACGTGAGTCGATCCGATCGCGCGCCGCGTCAACGCTCTCGCCAGGCTGCGTTGCAAACGCTCTATGCGCGCGATTTCGCCGACCCGCGGCAGACCGGTGGCGAGATCCCGATCGAGGAACTCTTCGAGCGGGTCGCGCAAAACTTCGATCTCCCGACAGGCGCTCGCGATTTTGCGCTGCAGCTCACAGCTGGAACGGTCTCCGAACTTTCGGAGATCGACGACCTGCTCGCCGCGAACGCGATCAATTGGAAGATTTCGCGGATGGCGGCCGTCGATCGCAATATTCTTCGGCTCGCCATCTACGAGTTGACCCGAACCGACACGCCCGTATCCGTGATTCTCGACGAGGCGATACAGCTCGCGAGACGCTTTGGCGGTGAGTCCTCGCCGGGCTTCGTAAACGGTGTGCTCGACGCGGTCGCAAAACAGGTCCGGGAGCAGGTGGAGCGAGCCTCCGAGTCCGATGCGGAGGGCAGCCAGGAATCGGATCAGGGAGTCGCTTGATGGCGTCGGTCGTCGTCGAGGTCGAGGACCAACCGCTCGAGCGGGTTCGGGCCGACCTGGTGGTGGTCGGTTATTCGCCCGACGATCGACCCCTGCGCGGCGAGGCGGGTCGTGCCGACTGGCGGCTTTGCGGAGAGCTCTGGCAGCTCGTCACCTCGCAGAAATTGAACGGGAGGCTCGGGCAGGCTGCGTTGCTGTCGTCGTCGGGGCCATTGCGATCCCCGCTGCTGCTGGTCGTCGGCCTCGGGCACCGGGCCGAACTCGACGTCGACACCTGGCGTGGGCTCGGAAACGAGGTCGTCCGGCGCGCACTCGACCTGCAGCTGAATCGCGTCGCTTTGGGGCTCGTATCCGACGCGGCGAGCCTCGGGACCGAGGCTGTCTGCGCGCTGCTCGGTGGAGCGGCGGATGCCGCCACCGAGCAGCGCGCCGAGATCCATCTCGTGATCGCGGGCGAGGGGGCGCTGGCGAGGCTCGCCGAACTGCGTTCTCTTGCAGAGGCCGGGTTGCTGGCTGGATTGAGCCTGAAGTTGCCCGTCGCGCCCGAAAAGCCCGCGAAGCGCCCTTCGGCCGTTACGGGTGGTTTTACCCACGATCAAGGCCTTCGGTTTAAGTAACTCCCCGGCTCGCCGATCCTTTAGACGGTAAGTCGGAGTATCAGGAGCCGTCGGTTTCGCGGCGCCGCAATCGGGTCGACCCGAACGCCGCGCGATTGGCGGACCCTCTCGCTTCCGGCTCGTGTGGATCGCGCAATTGGCTGCGGAGTCGCCGAATGAGCTTGGTCGGAAGCCTCGAGGATCTGGGTCTCGGGGACATCCTTCAGATCGTCAGCCTGTCTCGGAAGTCGGGTCTGCTGCTGATTCACTCCGAACAGGGCGAGGGCCGGATCGTTTTCTGCGACGGCCTGGTCCGCGCCGCCTACGTAAAAGGTGAACCAGAAGATCTTCGCTCGCTGCTCGTCGAGGCGGGCTTCATCAGCGCCGAAGAGTTCGATCGCGCAGGGGAACTCGCGAGCGAGCGCGGTGTGCGCGTCGCCGACGTGCTCCCCGAGTCCACCTCGCTGACCGCTGAAAGTCTCGATTCGCTGCGTCGCGAGCAGGTCGAGCGCGCGGTGTTCCGGATTTTTTCATGGGTTGCGGGCGAGTTCAGTTTCGAAGTGCGCGACGAGATCGACTCGCGCGATTGCGAGATCCTGATCCCGGTGGGAATCAACGCCCAGTACCTGACGATGGAGGCGACGCGCCTCAGCGACGAAGGTTCCAACGGCGAGGCAGAGGAGGAGGTCGCGGAAGCAGACGCCTCGCCAATTTCTGCAGCGGACAATGGGCCGATCTTTTTCAGTGGCGAAGCGGAGCCCGATGCAGCTCCAGATTTCAGTTCTCCAGTCGGCGTCCCGGAAGAGGCCAACCCGACTGAAACTTTCGAGCCCGAAGCCGTATCTGCCGAGCCCGAAGCCGCATGGGCCGAGCCCGAAGCCGCACCGTCGGAAATCGAAGCCACGTCTGCGGAGCCCGAATCGAGCGGCGACGCCGTGGCAGCCGAGGACGTGTTGGCGTTTGCGGCGGCTCGAAGTGAAGCGCCCGAGATGGAACTCGAGCAGCCCGCGGCGACTTCCGTCGACGCTCCCCCGCCCAGGCCAACTGCGTCCCTTCATGGTGTTGCAGCCGCCAGCCTGATCGCAATCGATCCGAATCTCAGCACGCTCGAATGGCAGAAACTGAACCTCACCGACGTCTTTCCGCGAGTGCACATCTTCCAGAACGGCGAGAGCGGAATTACGCGGATTCGTCAGTATCTGCGTCGGGGCGAGATTCCGATGGTTCTCGTGTCGATCGATCTGGCCTCGGAGAGGGTGACGGGCGTCGATAGCCTCGCCGAGTTCATCCGTCGGCTCAAACTTCTCGCGCCGTCGATGCCCGTGCTGGTTTCGCGATACGAAGAAGCGCGATCAGAGGAATCCATCGATGCCGCCGACGCCGTCCTGACGGGACCGGATCCCGCGCTGCTCGCCAATCGAAAGGCCTGGCGAAACCTCAAAGAAGAGGCGGAACGATTTCGAGCCGAGGTCACTGCGTGGCTCAAACAGCCGGTGCAGCCGACGAGTGATTCGAATTCTGCCGAGCAGTCTTCCGCTCCCGGCAGCGCTGACGGGTCGGAAAACCTGCGCACGCTGCGGTCCCTGAGCGATCGCATCCGCGATCCGGCCAACCACGGTGAGGTGCTGAAGCTCGTGCTGCAATTCGCGGCAGAGAGCCTTTCGCGGGTCGCGATGTTCATGGTGCGAGACGAGGTCGCGCTGGGCATCGCACAGATTGGCTTGCCCCGCGGGGGAGGACCTGAGGACGCCGAGCTCCGGGAGATCGAATTGAACGTCTCGGAAGTCGAATGGTTCCGGCAGGTTCTCGGGTCCCGCAGCTCGATCTGCTCGCCGGTGACCGGGGACGGCGATCGGGCGCTCGCGCAACGGATCGGCGATCGAGAGCCAGCGCAGGCCTATGTCGCACCGATCGTGAGCGGCGGACGAGTGGTCGCGCTCTTGTACGCGGACAACCTGCCTGGAGCGGAGCCGATCGGCGACACCTCGGTGATCGAGATCGCACTACACGAGGCCGGACTGGCGCTCGAGCGCGCGCTGCTGCAACGCGCCCTCGCGCAGATTGGAGACCCCTCCGCGGTCTGAGACCACGCCTCGCGGGGGCGCGCGATCGCGCGGTTTCCAATGCGCGAGAAATCGGCCGAAGTACCGAGACTCCCTCAAGAAAGTCCCTGAATGTCCGATACAGAGATCGGCCAAATTGGCGACGAACAGCTCCGGAGGGGTCCGTGAAGCGAATTCTGATCGTAGAAGATTCGCCGACGATGCGAGCGTTGCTCAACTCCGCACTCGAAGGTCTCGAGGTGCCGGTGAAGATCACGGAAGCCTCCAGCGGTTTCGAGGCGCTCCGCTGTCTGCCGCGCGGACCCTTCGACCTGATCGTGACCGACATCAACATGCCCGACATCAACGGCCTGGAACTCGTGTCGTTTGCCAAGAGCAACGACGCCTACCGATCGATCCCCCTGGTCATCGTATCGACCGAGGGCTCCGAGCGGGATCGCGAGAAAGGCCTCGAGCTCGGCGCTGACGCGTATCTCGTCAAGCCCTTCGAACCCGAGCACCTGCGCGAGATCGTGGTGGAACTGCTCGCGCGCGGCGCGCAGAGCGAGTAACCGGTCATGGCAACTCGCGACAGCCGATCCCGTTCTGGGCGCAAAGCCGACCAGGAATTCGTATCCGAGGCAGAGGAGATCCTCGAGCGGATGCGCGAGGATTACGCCGACCTCGACGATCAGCGGGCAGCGGGTGGCGAAGTCGACCCCGATCTGATCAACCGGCTGTTTCGCTCCGCTCACTCCCTCAAGGCACTCGCGGGGATGTTCGGGCTCGAGTCGATCCAGGATCTCGCCCATCACCTCGAGGACATTCTCGACGGCCTGCGACTCGGCAGGGTGCCGTTGGACTCACCGTGTGTCGGACTGATCGACGAGGCGATTCACACCTTCGCAAACCTGCTCGAATCGGTCGGAAACGAGGAGGCGCTGGCCGCGTTCAACGAGCCGGTAGAAGATCTCGCAACTCGCATCGCGGCGTCCGCCAAAGAGGCCACCAACAGCGGCGACGAATTGCAGTCCCTGGCGATCGACGACGCACTGCTGAGAGCGCTGACCGAATACGAGGAGCATCGACTCCGCGAGAACATTCAGCGTGGCCGTCACATCATGCTGGTCGGCTCGACATTCGAGATCATGTCCTTCGACGAGGGACTTTCGGAACTCTCCGATTCGATTCGCGCGATCGGGGAGGTGCTCTCGACGCTCCCCGCCCCCGGCGAAACGCCCGAATCGCAGATCCGTTTCTCGCTGCTGGTTGCTTCCGATTTGAACCTGGAGCAACTCACGGCGGCGCTCGACTTCCCAGACGCCGACGTGCAATCGGTGCGAGAGGGTACTTCTGCGAAAGAGGTGGCTCCGGCGCCCCCGCAAGTCGAACCCGCGGCACAAGCCCCGGCTGCTTCGGAACTGGAGTCGCTGCGATCGATCAGCGAGACCGTGCGCGTCGACATTCGCAAACTCGATGAACTGATGAATCTGGTCGGCGAGTTGGTGATTCAGCGCGCGTCGATTGGCGACATTGCAGCACGACTGATCGCCCAGCACCAGAGCGCCCAGATCGGAGTCGAGTTGTCGAAAATCCACAAGTCGCTCGATCGGAAGCTCAAGGGCATTCAATCAGCGGTGTTGGAAGTCCGGATGGTTCCGATGCGACAGGTATTCGACAAGGTCTCCCGCGTGGTTCGTGCGCTGCGCAGGGACCTGCAGAAGGACGTCAGGCTCGAAGTCTCTGGTGCGGATACCGAACTCGATAAATTGATCGTCGAGGAGTTGGTCGACCCCTTGATGCACATCGTCCGCAACGCGATCGATCACGGCATCGAGGCCGTCGATGAGCGTCTGGCGGCGGGTAAGGATGCCCAGGGCTGCATCGCAATCAACGCATTCCAACGCGGCAACCACGTGGTCATATCGGTTGGCGACGATGGCAAGGGAATCGATCGAGCCGCTCTATTTGCCAAAGCCGAATCCCTCGGTCTGGTCTCTGTAGACACCGAGTTGAGCGACCGCGAGGTCCTGAGCTTGATCTTTTCGCCGGGCCTTTCGACCCAGTCGGAAGTCAGCGAGACGAGCGGTCGAGGCGTCGGGATGGACGTGGTGCGGGAAAACGTGATGGCGCTCGGCGGTGCGGTCGAGGTGGAGTCGATTTCGGGCCGTGGCACCACGATCTCGATGACCCTGCCGATTACGCTCGCGATCATTCAATCCCTGATCGTCGTCGTGGGCAAGCATCGATTTGCGATCCCGATCACCGCCGTGCACGAAACCCTGCTGATCGATACCAGCGAGATCCAGCGCAGCGAGGGCCGCGAGATCCTGAACCTCCGCGGGGACGCACTGTTGCTGCGAAGCCTGTCGGATGAGTTCGAGCTCGGTGTTTCGCGAACCTCGGAGAAACAATTCGCCGTGATCGTGGGCCTCGGTGAACAGCGAATCGGG
>JAHEEJ010000455.1 GCA_024640705.1 Deltaproteobacteria bacterium | reverse complement strand
GTGCTCGCTGTCGGTTCGTCCGAGCGGCTCGAGCGCCGGGTCATCTGCGAGCGGAAATCGCGCCGCGTAGTCGGACGCGAGATCGCCGTCGTGCGCAAAGACCCATTGACGTCCCCCGTAGGTTCTCACGAAGGGCTGTGCATCGGCTTGACTGCGAGGTCGCTGGTGCCCGCGCAAGTGGCAGATGAAGGCGGTGGATCGGAAGCGATGCCAATCGCCGAGGGCGTCGCTCACGGTGCGTTCGCCCGAGGACGCGGGGTCCTTGATCACCGTTGCACCGCGCTCGCTCGACGGATACCAACCGACGCCCCAACCGTATATTTCGGCGCCACCGCCAGCGTCGGATTCGCCGCCGATGTGCCCCGGCGGTTGAAACTTCACGGACGGAGAGGCATCTGCGTCGAACGACAGCGCCACGAGTTCACTCACCGCGTTCTCCTCCGCGAACGAATCCGGCACACTTTCGCAGATCGAGCGTCAAGGGGAAATCCCGGTCCGGACCCGGGTCCTCGAGCGCACTGGGCCCCGGGGTGTGGCCAAACGCGAAGAAACGCGCGATCCGCCGACCCTCGGCCTCGTAGGCGTTCACGGGGAAGGTTTCGTAGTTGCGTCCACCCGGATGGGCGACGTGGTAGCGGCAGCCCGCAACCGCTCTTCCCGTCCAGGTGTCGACGAGGTCGAAGGTCAGCGGCGCCTGGACGGGAATCGTCGGGTGCAGACAGCGCGCGGGCTGCCAGGCGCGGAAGCGGACGCCCGCGACGCTCTCATCGCGCCGGCCCGTCGCGCAGATCGGAATCCGCACGCCGTTGCAGCCCAGTTGGTAGCGTCCCGGCGTCAACCCGGTCGCGCGCACCTGCAGCCGCTCCGCCGATGAGTCCACGTAGCGAGCCGTTCCGCCGATGGCGCCTTCCTCTCCGAGCACGTGCCAGGGCTCGAGCGCCTGGCGCAGTTCGACCTCGATGTCTTGATACTGGAAGCTGCCGTAGCGCGGAAATCGGAACTCGAGATGCGGGCCGAACCACGCCGGATCGAACGCGAATCCGTGGGACCCGAGTTCGTCCAGCACGTCGCAGAAATCCGCCCAGACGAAATGGGGCAGCATGAAGCGATCGTGAAGCGCCGTCCCCCAACGCACGAGCGGCCTGCGGTAGGGCGACTCCCAGAACTGAGCGATCAACGCGCGCAACAGCAACTGCTGGGCGAGACTCATCTTCGCGTGGGGCGGCATCTCGAACGCGCGAAACTCGACGAGACCGAGTCGCCCGGTCGCCGAGTCTGGCGAGTAGAGTTTGTCGATGCAGATCTCCGCGCGATGCGTGTTTCCGGTGACATCGACGAGCAGATTCCTGAAGATGCGATCGACGAGCCACGGCGGGCATTCCTTGGCCGAATCGTCGGGGATCTGCGCAAATGCAATCTCGAGTTCGTAGAGCGCGTCGTGGCGCGCTTCGTCGATGCGCGGCGCCTGGCTCGTGGGCCCGATGAAGAGTCCCGAAAAGAGGTAGGAGAGTGACGGATGATTGATCCAGTAGGCGACGAGGCTTCGCAGCACGTGCGGCTTGCGCAAGAATGGACTGTCCAGTGGCGTGGCGCCTCCGACGACGACGTGGTTTCCGCCACCCGTACCGGTGTGGCGTCCGTCGAGCAGGAACTTTTCGGTTCCGAGGCGTGCGAGTCGCGCTTCGGCGTAGAGCGCCTCGGTGTTCGCGACGAGATCCTGCCAATTGCCGGCGGGGTGGATGTTGACTTCGATGACGCCCGGATCGGGTGTGACCTGCAACACGCGTAGGCGCGAATCCGGGGGCGGTCGGTAACCCTCGACGCACACGCGGGTGTCGAGTGCAGTGGCTGTGTCTTCGATGACGCCGACGAGTTCGAGAAAGTCGTCGGCAGTTTCGAGCGGCGGAAGAAACGCACACAGGTGTCCATCGCGCAACTCGACGACCAGCGAGGTGCGCACCGAGAAGTCGGCGGCCGCATCGGTATCGCGCGCCGTGTCCGGTTTCGACGCAGCGCGCTCGCGCGAGCGCGGGCGAGCCTGTTGGCGCGGATTCGGCGCCTCGAACGGTGGCCGCTCGGAGGTGGGATCGGCGCCGATCACATGCGGGTAATCGAGCGGCGAAAGAGCGGGCAGAGATCCGAGCGGAAGCCGAACGCCGGCGGGCGAATCGCCGGGCGACAGATAGAGCTTCCCGCGCCGGAAGCTCCACTTTTCCGTGCGCCAACACCGGCGCCCGTCTCGCGCGTTCCAGGCCTGGACGGGGAGAACGAATCCGGTCGGCCGATCGAGCCCGCGCGACAACGCGCGAACCAGACGCGCGCGATCGCGATCGGTCGCGAGGTCGGCATCGCTGACTTCGATGTTTTCGGGCAGGCCCGCCTCGGCGGTGAGCATTTCGAGCGGATCCTCGTAGGCGGGCATCACCGCGTCCGGATCGACGTCGAGACGGGTCGCGACTTCCCGTGCGAAACGCTGCGCGAGTTCTTCGGTCGGAGCGTCGTCCTGCGCTTCGTCCGCAAGGCGATCGGAATCGCGCCAGAGCGGCTCGCCGTCCACGCGCCAATACAGCGAGAACGCCCAGCGCGGCAGAGGCTCACCCG
>JAHEEJ010000128.1 GCA_024640705.1 Deltaproteobacteria bacterium | reverse complement strand
CGATCCCCGCAAACGGTTCATCGAGCAGCATGAATTTCGGATCGAGCACCAGCGCACGCGTAATCTCCACACGGCGCCTCTCGCCGCCGGAGAGCGTGTCTCCCCTCAGGTCTGCCTTTTCGGTCAGACTGAGTTCCGCCAAAAGCTCTCGCAGCCGTTCTCGTCGAACCGTTCGGTTGGGCTCCACGGTTTCGAGAATGGCGTTGACGTTGTCGGCGACGGAAAGCTTTCTAAAAATCGAGGGTTCCTGCGGAAGATACGTAATGCCGAGGCGCGCCCGGCGGTACATCGGCAAGTCCGTAATCTGCGTATTGCCGAGGAGGACCTTGCCCGAAGAGGGCTTCACGCCGCCCGCCACCATGTTGAAGGTGGTGGTCTTGCCGGCACCGTTCGGTCCCAGCAGCCCCACGACCTCGGCGGGCTTCACCTCCAGATCGACCGACCGAACCACGTCCCGCTGGCCATAGCGTTTGGTCAGTGCCACTCCGGTCAGCGTGCTCACGGCTAGCGCCCCCCCGGCTCGCCAGCGCCGCTGGCATTCGACGCGGGGATGATGTTCACGCTGGCATCCTCGACGCGAACCGTCTGGTCGCCCAGATTGAACTCGATGCACTTGCCCCGCACCCGACTCGAGCCGTCGCGGAGTTCCGCGTTGCCGCAGCAGGTGAGCAACTTTTCGGCGCGCTGAAACGTTCCGCTGTCGCAGCGCGCTTCCTGGCCGTCCTGAACGACCCGGACGGCGCCCTGCGCGATCAGCCGCGTCGGCTCGCTCGAACCCTTCGGGTAGTCGGCCGTCAATCGATTGGCAGTCAACGTGATGTCATTCTGGACGACCTGGACATCGCCGCTGAACACGAGCCTCCGGCCCCCGTTGACCTCCGCAGCCTCGAGGGATTGCGATTTGATCGAGATCGGCCCGGAGCGGTCGAAGCCGCGCGCACTCGCCGGCGATTCGATGGCGTCGCTGGCCGCGGGGGCGGCCGGGCGGTCCGAGGGAGCCGCGAGGGTGAAGAGTCCGGCAAGCACCTGATCGGCCAGACCCGCGACCGCCGAGGTGGTTTGATCGCTGCGCGGGATTTCGGCGATGTAGGTGTCGACCACCTCTCCCGAATCCGCCGAGAGCAGCCGCACGTCGACGCTGAATCGACTTCCGAGCTGGGTGGTGCGCCCGACCACGACACCGTCGACCTCCGCCCGCTCGGCCAACGACCGCGCTGTACTCGCGTCGACTTCGGCGCTCGCCGGAGCCCCCAGATCCCCGGGGCCGACGATGTGCCCGACGCCGCGGGTTCCGAGCAGATCAGCCAGCAGCGTCGCGTAATCGGGAACCTCGACGCCCAATGGAGCCGCCACTTGAAAGCGCGCTACACCGACGCGAATCCGCGCGGCTTCGCTCGCGCGTTCGGATTCCGCGCCCGACGCATCGTCTGCACCGGCGGATTCCAATGCGGGCAGCGACAACGCGAACAGCAAGCCGAAACAGGAGATCCAGCGGCTCACGGCGTCTGCTCCATCACGACGTTTCCGAGCAGTTCGAAACGGCGCTCTTCGATGTGGTAGCGAAAGCCATCCCCGCGAAACGTTCCGCCGCTGTCGACCATCGTGACCTGTGCGTCCGTCGAGAGTGTTGACGTCGCGTGCTCGTAGCGAACCCAGGGCGCGCTGTAGCGCTGCCCATCTCCGGTGAGGCCCCGCACGTTCCCGGTCGCGGTAAAATCGTTCGTCTCGACGTCGAGCTCGGCGCGATCACACTGCAGCTGAAAGCTCTCGCCCTTCTTGGCATCCGAAACCCGCGCTCGTACGACCTGCAGATCTGCCAGACCCGAATCCGGATGAAAGAAGGCAGTGTCGGAACGCACCACCAGTTCACTCTGGTCTCCGCGGCTCCCGACGAACGTCATGCCGGAGACGCGAAGGCCGGGCGCCTCCTCGGCGCTGGAAAGACCCGCTACCAGGATGCCGCCCGCCGCAATCGCGAGCGCCCGAGTAAGGTTGAATTGGGGCATCAGGAAGCAGTCCACCCCGCGCGTTTCTGGGGTCGCGGTGGGAATCCGTCACAGGGGTCAGAAATGAAGAGCAGTACCATGCAACAACCATACCAATGGCTGGCTACGGGTACAAGCAATCTTTCGTCTCGGTTGATGGGGCGGGCGATCAGTCCTTCTGACCCACCAGCGTCTTGATCGGCTCGTGACTGCCGATCCAGTGGAAGGGCCGGAAGATCAGGGTGTCGAGAATCACGCCGATCGGATGCAGGACGTAGGCGACGATGCGAAGCGGATGGCCGCTGTAACCTTCGTCGTATTCCTCGGCGGCGGGCGAAGCGCCGGCCAGCATGACGAGCGCGGTTGCCGTGGCGAAGAGGCGCGCCATGCCGCTGCGCCGCGATCTCCGATGGCCTGCTTCACGCCGATGCCCGCTGGTCGACTCCATCACTTCCCTCCAATCCGATGCGTATTCCATCTGATTGTCGGCCGTTCGGCTGCCGAGATCAAGCTCGGCCTGAACGCGGCCCCTGCCCCCGCCTGAGCCGCGACCGGCCTCGCTCACGCCCGAACCCGCTCCGTGAGCTCGCTGACCCGCCGCGAGAGGTTCTGGCAGATCCCGATCGCGATCGCCGGCAACTCCTCCATCAGCCGCAGCAGGTCATCGCGGTCCAGGCGAAGCAGCCGCAGCCGAGAGATGGCCGTGATCGTGGCCGTTCGGCTCACGTCCTCCAGAACGGCGATCTCGCCAAAGAAACTCTTGGGGCCCTGATCGCGCAGCAGGGTTTCGCCGCGCGTGACCCGGACCTGCCCATCCACGATCAAATAGAGGCAATCACCGGATTCGCCCTCTCGAAAGATCACCGCTCCCGCAGCGTGCTGCTCTTCGTGAACTTCGTTCGCGAGATCCATCAGCTGACGCGTCGTCAATCCCTCGAACAGCGGCAGGCTCTTCAGGTGAAGCGCGATTTCGACCGGGTTCAGCACCTGTCGATGATCCTCTACATCCGCCGCGCTGGCCAGACGGTCCCCTGCTTCGATCGATTCCACGAGCGTTTCGGCGACCAGCATGCGGGTGAGATCATCGGAGCCTTCGAGCAGTGCGAGCGTCGTCTCGCGCGCGTCCGGCAGCGGGACTCCGAGCGAAGCGGCCGCGGAACGCGCGCGCAGCTCGAGCGATCGATCCCCCATCAACGGCATCAACTCGGCCTTCTCTTGCGAGCTGAGCAGCGCGTCCAAGGCTTCCACCAACATCGCGTTGACGCCCGGGCCTCCGCCACGCTTGATCCGGTCGCCGAGTTCCGCAATGCGATCCTCGTCGTAGATCGCGGCGAGCAGCAGCAGCGCAGTGTGCAGCGCCTCGTCGGTGCGCTCCCTCAGGCGCTCGAGAACGATCGCTGCAGCGAGTTCATCCCTGAGCGCGTGTCGCTGGATCAATTTGCGCCGAACCGATTCGAGTTCGCGATTGTAGAGGCCCCGGAGCGTCTCGCGCTCCACGCGGAACTGGCGCAGGACCGGCAGGATCGCATTGCGGGTGCTGCGTTTGCCAAACGAGAGTTCGACGAGCAGCACGTCGACCACTGCTGGACCCAGTGCGATCAGCCCCTCTTGCGCGGCTTTTCGAACCGCGCGCAGACGCCCGCCGTCGGCGGCGGCCTGCTCGATCATCCAGGGAGCCTGATCGGCGATTCCCGCGTAGCCACAGAAGCACAACAACGCGGCGCGCACGCGCGAACCCGCGGAATCCCGGTGCTGGAGCATCTTCCCACGCGCGGGCGCGGCCGCTGCGCGGTGTTTGCGCGCAACCTCGGCGATCGCCTCGGCGGCGCTTCCCCGATCGCTTTCGAGGTCGAGCAGTCGGGCGAGCCGCTCGAGATCCCGCTCCCACTCGGGTCCGGGTTCCGAGCAGAGCAGTTGCGCCCGGAGTTCATCGAGCGCGATTCGCCGCTCCACCGGGTTCTCGCTGGCAACTGCGCTCTCGAGCGCCTCGGAGAAATTCCCGAACTCATCGACCGGGTGACCGCGTCGATCGAGCGCCGCCGCGGCCGCGAGGCGCACCGCTGGGGACGCGTCCGCGAGTGCAAACTCGAGCACCGGGACCGCTTCTTCGCCCGGAGTCACCTGGCCGTAGGCCTGCACGACAATGGCCCGGTCGCGATCGCTCGAGTCGATGCATTCCACGAGCAGGTGATCGAGGTCCTCCGAGGCCTGGCGACTCGAAACCGGTTCGGTCACGCTGCGCGCGAGGACGCGACCGAGAGCGCCGATGAGCTGTGACCGCGTCGACTCCGGTGCAGCCCTCGCCGCTTCGGCGAGAGCGCTCACGGCCACCGCGGGCGGCGCTTCGGAAACCAGCTCGATCGCGGGCCCGGGGTTGTTGCCCACGAGGTGCGTCGACAGAACCCGCACCGTATTCGGATCGATCATCTCCGAGATGTCCAGCTCGTCTCCATATCGGGCGCGCCGCGTCGACGCGCGCAGCAGCAGCCCTGGATAGCGCCGCCACAGGGACAGCGACGTGAGCAACCACGCCAACGCAATCGGAATCGCGACGTACCCCACCGCGATCGCACTCGCGAAATGCACCGCCGCAAGGCTGAGGATGTTCCCGATCGCACCACCGGCCCGCTTGACCGGCCCCTCGAGCAAGCCCGTGGCGCGCGACCGCTCCCGCTCGGGGAACAGATTGAAGAGGACCCGCATCGCCGGGTCGTAGACCGCGTTGTCCTGCAGCGTCGTTCCTGCGCGCGCGCCGACACCCGCAGCGAGGTTAAGTCGAATGCTCATGCCGCAGAAACCGATCAGGTAGACGACCGGGGACAGCACGATGGACAGCGGAATGCCGATTCGCTTGAAGAGATTCGTCGTGACGATGACCTGGGTCGCGAGCACGATGGTGTTGATCGAGCCGCGAACCACGGCGAACAGCGCGAGCAGGCCATCCTCTCCCGCCGACGCCTGATCGGCGACGTACTGGAACTGGAAGTACAGCATCGGACCGAGCAGCCCGCTGGCCGCCGCGCCGATGAAGAGCAGGCGAAAGAGTTCGTTCTCCGACCAGAGCGCGCGAAACGACACGTCGGCCGACGTGTCGCGAGAACCACGCGATTTCCGCTCGAGGGCACCCGGAGGTCCCCGGTCGAGACGCCTCGGCAGGATCCGCCTCAACGGAAGCGTGAGCAGTCCGCTCAGCGCGAATGCTGCGGCGCCGACCGGAAGCAAGGCTTCGACGCCGATCGCGCGACCAATCGGATCGGACGCAAAGCTCCCGACGATGCTGCCAAGTGTGTACCCACCCATCATCGGCGCGAACAAGCGTTTCGCCTGCCGGCCGTCGAGCAGGTCGCCCATGGCGAGCCAGAACGCGAGCAGCGCAATCGACTCGAATTGCTTGGAGGCGAGGACCAGCAGGACGAACGAACTGATCGCATCGGTGCTGACGAGGTACCAGAGCGGCAAGAGCAGCACCGCCACGCTGAACATGACGCGCGGCAACAAGAGCGGCCGATTGGAACGCGCCGCCACACGACCGACCGCGTAGGTGGTTCCGACGAGCAGAATGGAGTTGAGCAGGAATGCGAGCGGAAGGTAATCGACGCCCGGCCCACGCTTGAGGAAGAGCGTCTCCGAAGCGTTCTTGACGGACACGTCTGCCCAGCCGGCCAGAGCGAGTGCCGCCGCTCCCCAGAAGAACAAGCGCCCCTCACCGGGCTCGATGCCGAGCTTTCGCACCACTGCCCCCCTCCGGCCGAGCGCACGATATCACGAGACGCAGATCGATCGCCCAAATGGTCAAGATTGGACGCGTTCTGAATGGATCTGCCGTATCCTGCGCCGCATGTCAGAACAATCTCGACCTCTCTCGTGGCTCCCCCTGCTGCTCGTGCCGCTTGCTGTGAGCCTTTCCATTTCCCCCGCCGCTGCAGCATCGAGCGCGGAATCGAGTGAACTCCAGCAGTGGGTTCAGCAGATGAAGGCGTCTCCGAAGGGCCCCTTCGAGGGGATCCGCTGGTTTTGCGCGGATGGATCCGTCCAACCTCCGAAGGCCTACGCGTGTTCGGAGCGCGGCGGCGGCATCCAGCACGGCCTCTGGACCGAGCGGGTACAGGGCATGCGCGCGGACGGCTACACGATCGCCAATCTGCTCTCGCCCATCGCGCCCGACGCGTTCACGGGAAAGGACGCAGACCTCGACACACTCAAGCAGATCTTGATCGAGAAGTTCCTGATCCAGGCGGACGACGGTTGGATCTTCCGCGGCGCGCGCTCCTACCGGGGCGCATTCCAGGCCGAAGACGAGGAGGCCTCCGCCAACGCGATCCTGCTCGCGATGGCCGCGGATCCGATCTGGCTCAGCCCCGCCCGCTATGCGTTGTTTCGAGAAGCGGTGCGCTGGTTCCCGCGCGAGTCCCATTCGGCGACGGCAACCGAGGTTCGGCAGCTCGCGGTGGTGATCGCCGACAAAGACCCGTCGTTCGCCAAGCTGCGCGCCAAGATCCACAACGCGCCCGATGCCGGCGACGCCAAGAGCGTTCGCGATTACGCGAAGGCAAAAGGCAAGGCCGGGCTCAGCGGTGAGTACGAGACGATCGCTGCGGCCATCGAAGACCTCTACGCCGCAAGCGCCGCCACCGATGCGCTGCTGGCCATTGCAGACGAGACGAAAGATCCGGACGCAGACCGCAAGCTGCGCGATGCGGCGAGAACACTCGGCGACGCCGCGACCCCCGCGGCGCACTTCGAGAAGGCTGCGCGCCTGCTGAGCGAGTTCCGCTCCGGCCTGCCGCAAGCCGAGAGCGCAGAAGGCGTGATCGCCTTGCTGCGCGGCAGCATCGTCATCGAGGGTGACGCCTTCGCAGCGGGCAACGAGATCCTGAGGGGGCTCGATTCCAGCACGCGCGCGCAGCGACTGAGCTGGCTCGCGCAAACGGGCTCCGCGCTCTACGGGGCCGGCTTCATCAGCGGCCGCCACCTGCGCGAGCTGCGCGCCTCCATCAAGCGCACCCAATCGAGCGATTCACTCACCGTCGACGACTACCGGGGCGAACTGCGCTACCTCGCGCGGGCGCCGGAATGGGCGGCTCGGTGGCTCGCGTTCGACTTCTCGATCCCCGTTGCCAAGCTCTCCCAGATCGAGCCACTCGCACACCTCTATCCCCAGGATCGGATGCGCGGCAGCCCCCTGCTCTTCTACGGAGCCTTGATCGACAGCCTGGTGCTCGACGCAAACCAGCTCGCTGGGATCGAGCACGAACTGTTCGGCCGCAAGATCGGCGCGGGCCTGCGCGCGCTCAACCCGGGCCTCTCGCGCGGCGTGCTGCGCGAGGCGACCGGCGAAGATTACCAACGCGATGGCATCTACCTGTTGCCCGAAACGCTCTCCGACCTGCCGCCGGTGTCGGGCATCCTGACACTTGGAGAAGGCAGCTCGCTTTCCCACGTCCAGTTGCTCGCGCGCAACCTCGGCGTGCCCAACGTCGTCGTCGGTGAAGAGATCCTGCCCAGCGTGCGCAAGCACATCGGCACGCGATCGGTCCTCGCGGTGAGTCCCAACGGCGTCGTGCAACTCAGTGAAGATGGCCCGCGCTGGGACGCGGTGTTCGGTGCGAAGGCGGCGGCGGGTGGCGAACTGGTGATTCGACCCGACCTCGAGAAACTCGATCTCGAACGCGCCGAGATGATCTCGCTCGCGCAATTGCGCGCAACCGATTCGGGGCGCTCATCGGGCCCCAAGGGCGCCAATCTCGGAGAACTGAAACACTACTTCGGCGACGCGGTCCCGCCGGGCTTCGTGATTCCCTTCGCATCCTTCCGCAAGGTGCTCGACCAGCCGATCGAAGCGGGCGGCCCCTCCGTCTTCGAGTGGATGAAGGCGCAATACGACGCAATTGCCGAACTGAAAGACCAGCCGGAACAACAACAGAAGAGGGTGCGGACGTTTCTCGCCAAGCTGCGCCACTGGATCGAAACCTGCGATCCCGGACCCGAGTTCCAGGCTCAATTGCGCGCGGCCCTCGAAGAGAATTTCGGCGCCGATGGCAGCTACGGCGTATTCATCCGCAGCGACACCAACGTCGAAGACCTTCCCGGCTTCACCGGCGCGGGACTCAATCTCACCCTGCCCAACATCGTCGGCTACGAAAACATTCTCAACGCATTGCGAAGGGTGTGGGCATCGCCGTTCGAGGATCGCTCCTACGGTTGGCGCCAGGGCAACATGACGGATCCAGAGTACGTCTTCCCCGCGGTCGTCGTGCAGTTCAGCTTCCAGGCCGAAAAATCGGGCGTGATGGTCACCGCCGATGTCGAGACCGGCGACCTGAACATCCTGACCGTGGCGGTCAACGAAGGCGTCGGCGGTGCCGTCGAGGGCCAGGCCGCCGAATCGCTGCTGATCGACACCCGCACGGGCAAGGTGCAGTTCCTCGCGCAGGCCACCGCACCGCTGCGCACACTGGTTCCGCTCAGCGGCGGGATCGCGAAGGCGCCCGCAAGCGGAACGTCCGAGGTGCTCAAACCGGGTGAGATCAAACAGCTGATTTCGATGTCCAAGGACGTCACGCGTTTCCCGACCCTGCGGGATGACGAAGGCCGTCTACTGCCCGCCGACATCGAATTTGCGTTCAAGAACGGCAAGCTCGCCCTGCTCCAGATTCGACCGTTCGTCGAAAACAAGAGCGCTCGGCGCAACCAATACCTGAGCGAACTCGACGCGGGGCTCGAACTGCGCAGCACCGCGCTCGTCGATCTCTCCGGAATCCCGAAGGAGTCCCAACCGTGAAATCATCGACCCTCATCGCGAGCGCGATTGCGCTCGTCGCACTGCCGCAGCTTGCACTCGGCTATCCGCTCGACGCCTACGAGCAGACGGGCATGCTGCGGCTGGAAGCCTACCGGCTCGCGCAGACCGGGAAGGTCAAGGGGCGACTGCTCCCGCCCGGAGCGCAGCTCAAGAGTGAGGACATCAAGCTTCACTTGATCGATCGGCCGGATTTCCAAATCCCGGCTCCGGACCCCGCGCTCAACGCCTCGCTTCTCGCGCTTCTCGGCGAAGATGCCGATGGCTACGCGATCGCCATGCTGGATCTCACGGACCCCGCCAAGCCACGCTATGCGGCCCACAACCCGGAGAAGGACCAGAATCCGGGCAGCGTCGGCAAGCTGATGGTCGGTCTCGCGTGGTT
>JAHEEJ010000454.1 GCA_024640705.1 Deltaproteobacteria bacterium | reverse complement strand
AGGCATCGCATCGGACGATCGCAAGGCGTGCATGATCGGAGCGACACTGGACGGCACGCCCTTCGAGGGTTGCGATGCGATCCGAGTGGTTTCGGGAAGGCGAGGCTTTCGCCGTTAGCTCCGACCCTCACGAGGCGTCGATGTACCTGAGATCCGCCGAGCCAAGACTCGAAGTGACCCCCGAGTGACCCCACCAACCTTGGAGTCGAAAACAGAGAGCCCCCGGAACCTTTCGATTCCGAGGGCCTAAGTGGTAGCGGGGGAGGGATTCGAACCCCCGACCTCCGGGTTATGAGCCCGACGAGCTACCAGACTGCTCTACCCCGCAACAAAACTGGTCTGCCTTTATATCTGTTGATCGGAGGCCTGTCAAAGTAGCGCATTTGCCTCCTCTCTGCACCGGGGCTGCACGCGTAAGTAGCTGCCGTAGTTGACAAATTTTGTCACTTGGTGTCAGAATGCGGCATGGAGGCTCTTATGCTGATGCCGATTCTACTGAAAAGAAGTGGCTTCGGGCCCGTTGGGCTCGCAGTCGTCATGGTCGCTGTGCTCGGATTCGGGCTCGCGGTCGCCACACCCGCCGTCTCGGGGGAGATCTACTCCTGGGATACGGGCGATGGGAATGTCGCTTTTACCGACAACCCGAAGAACATCCCTTCGCGCTACCGCGATCAGGTGCAGGTGCGCAAATCCGAGGGGATCGAGAACTACGCACGATTTACTGTCGAAGATTCCGCGCAGACCGAGCGCTACTCGGACCGGCTCGCAAAGCGGATCGAATACCTGCGTCGGGCGAATGAGGTTCGCGCGGCTGCACCCGCTGCTGCCGAGACGGTAGGCGTTGCGTCGGTCACGGTTTCCGGAGTCGATTTGCGGCTTCCCGCTGCGGACACGAATCAACCGATCATCGTCCAGAAATTGCGCGTGCAAGCTTCTGACCAGATCGCCACCCGCCACGACACGCTGGTGAGCCAGGGCGGAACGCCGCTCGCGATCATCCGGGGCGACCAACGAGGCGAAGTTGGCGCCGCAAGTGACATGCTCGACGAGAGGGATCTCGATTTCTACCGCTAGCGTTCCGGCGACGCCGGAACTCCGAGTTCGGTAGGGTCGAATGTCAGCTGACTAGACGGCACGCCCGCGCGGCGTGCCGCCTCTTCGGTCTCCTCGAGTTTCTGCTTGGCGCTCGCGAGTTCTTTGCGAGAGAGTTCGAGTTCGTCCATGATCGCCTGCTTGCCGTCGCCGCGGGGGCGGCGCCGGTGCCGCATGATCTCGTAGGCGCGCAGCGCAGCCGTGTTGCGCTTTTGGGCGCTGACCACCGCCTGGTTCGCCGCGAGCACCTGCGCTCGCCACTGCTCGCGGCTCTCGGGCTGTTTGGATTCCTCAGCCACCATTTCGTCGGCGGTTACGGGGCCCGGGATGCTGAGCGTGGCCAGCAGGGCGATCGAACAGACGAGCAGGGTTCTTCGAATCATGATGTGGCCGCCGTTGCAGCGAGCTTGCCGCTGCGTGGTGAAGTGAACTGGTGGACGAACGAATCGATCTGGTGGGTGCTGGAGCGGTCGAGCGCGAGGAAGCGAAGGCCCATTCCCGGGGCGCGGGTTTTCGGATGCAGTCCCGTCCACATGACCTGCGCGGTCGGCCGCAGCGACTTGCGTGTGTTCGGAAGCCGGAAGTCGAGGTCGATCTCGGTGTCGATCGGAAGCTTTCCGGGCGATTCGACGAAAATGCCGCCGCGTGACACATCGCGCATGACGCCCCACGAGGACGCGTTGGCGCGAACCAGTCGGACGCGCACATTCTCTTCGAGCGGAACCCGTGTGAGTGCGAGATGGCGTTCCTCACCGAGTAGCCGCGAAACCGACAGACCCAACTGAATCCGACTCAAGGGCTTCGTGAGAATATCGTCAGCCTGCGCGCGAACCGCGCGCGCGTGGTCTTCGGCACACTGACCGGAAATCACGAGCAGGACAGGCGTGCGATGCAGATCGCGGTCGGCCTTGACGGCACGGCAGAGGTTGTCGCCGCACATGTCGGGCATGTTGAAGTCGACGATCATCACTGCGGGCTGCTCCCGCCGCGCGATTTCGATCGCCTCGCTACCGGTCGACGCCGTCAGGATGGTTCCCAAGCGCGCGAGGAAAGCCGACCCCAGCTCTCGAAACACCTCGGTATCGTCTGCGACGAGGATCTTTTTTCGCACATTCTTGGGCAACGTTCGATCTCCAGACCGCTCAACGCGCGCCGTTCAGCTTTTTTGCAACCGACTCCAGGTTGGGGCGCACTCGCCAGACATTTTCCGAATCGGCTTCGCGGTACCACTCCTGATGCTCGACGAATCGCTTTTCGACCAACGACCGGGTCGAGTAGGCGCGGTAGACGACACTCACGGTGGCGGTTTCCGAGTCCTCCCCAAATTGCAGTGGGCCGCTTTCGAAATCGGTGAAGCGGATGTCCTTGAATTGGGCGGCGGCATCGATGAACGCCTCGCTGATCTCGGGATCGACGTAGGCGCTCGCGCTCTCGATCTCTCCCCAACGCACCAGTTCCGTATATTTGCGCTGCGATTCCTCGAGCGCGCTCTCTTTGCTGCGAATCGTATTGGCGCA
>JAHEEJ010000453.1 GCA_024640705.1 Deltaproteobacteria bacterium | reverse complement strand
TTCGCGTTCGACGTGGGGCTTTCGGCGCTGCTGATCGGACCTCCCGCGGTCCTGATGGGGGGCACGATACCGGTCCTGACCCTCGCGCTCGCGGGCAACCTCGCGCGCGCGACGCGGGTTCACGCCTGGATCTACGGCGCGAACACGCTCGGGGCCTTCGCGGGTGCGCTGGCCGGGGGTTTCTGGCTGATCCCGCGGCTGGGCCTGGATGGCGTGGTCTGGGCGATGGCGGGTCTCAATCTCGCTGCGGCGCTGGCATTTGCGTGGTTGGAGGGGCGCGCGACGAGCGTCGCGCCCGACCTCGAGGCGGCCGCCGCGGTCGAGCCGGTGCCGCGGATTGCGGCCTGGTCGGGGATCGCGTTGCTCGCGGGCTTCGCGATGATGGCGCTGCAGACGACCTTCAATCGCGTCGGTGCACTCGCGCTGGGATCTTCGCATTTCACCTTCGCGATGGTGGTGGCCGTGTTCGTGTTCTGCCTCGCGCTCGGGAGTTTTGCGGTTTCGGCGCTGCCGCGGATTCCGCGCGCGCTCGTCGTGGGTTCGCAATGGTTGCTCGTGTGCCTGCTGTTTCCCCTCTATCTCTGGATTGCGGACGTCGGTTACTGGGCGCATGTGATCCGCGTGCGCGTCGGTGGATTGAGCGCGGCGTTTTCCGAATACCAGTTGGCGATCTTCGGTGCGACGCTCGCGCTGCTCGTGATCCCGATTGGTCTCTCCGGAGCGTTGCTCCCCCTGCTGTTCCACCAACTGCGGCGCGAGGTGCGCAACCTCGGGGCGGTGGCCGGTCGGCTCTACGCGTGGAATACGGTGGGTTCGCTGCTCGGCGCGCTGCTGGGCGGTTATCTGCTGCTCATCTGGCTCGACCTGCACCACGTCTTTCGGATCGCGATGGCCTGCCTGGCTGTGGCGGCATCGATCCTGTCCTTTCTCGTGCTGGACCGGATCCCGCGCATCGTTCCCGCGCTCGTGCTGTTGCCGACGCTCGTCGCGATTGCGCTGCTGCCCGCCTGGCCGGTCGAACGGCTCACTCCGGGAACGTTCCGCTCGCGTGAGGCGATCCCGCGGACTTTTCTTGGCGTCGACGGTTTCTTCAAGGACCGAGCGGTCGGGGACGTCATCTTCTATGACGACGATCCCACCAGCAGCGTGAGTGTGGTCGTGCCGTTCCAGGATTCCGAGAACATCGCTCTGTACGTGAATGGCAAACCCGAAGGAGCGATCGAGGGCGACCATCCGACCATGGCGCTCACTGCGCTCATTCCCGCGCTGATTGCGGAGAACCACGAACGCAGCTTCGTGATCGGGCTGGGAACCGGAGTGACGGCGGGCGAACTCGCGGCGCTCGACGCGACGCGGAAGGTTTCGGTGGCGGAAATTTCTCGGGCGGTGATTGCCGCCAATCCGTTATTCGCGGCGGGCAATCTCGGCGCTTCGACCCACCCGAAAATCGAGATCATTCGCGGCGACGCCTATCGGACGCTGCTTCGGAGCGCCGAGCGTTACGACGTCATCGTGTCGGAGCCGAGCAATCCGTGGGTTGCAGGTGTCGAGATGCTCTACACCCGCGAATTTCTCGAAGCGGCCCGCTCGCGTCTGGCGCCCGGTGGTGTATACGGGCAGTGGTTCCACGTCTACGAGGCCGATCGCGAGGTCGTGAATCTGATTCTACGCACGTATGCGTCGGTATTTCCGCACGTCTCCATCTGGTTCATGGGTGGGATGGACCTGCTTCTGCTGGGCATGGATCAATCCGACCGGGCTCTCGACGTCCGCGCGCTCGAAGCGCGATTTCGACAACCGGATTTCGCAGCTGGGTTCGGCCGCGTGGAGATCGACCGCTTCCCGCAGCTACTCGCCCACGAACTGATTCCGCTCGGAACGCTCCACGCAGAGCCACTCGAGGGTCCGATTCACAGCTTGCGCCGGCCGCTGCTCAGCGATCTTGCGGCGCGGGCGTTCTTTGTCGGTAGCCAGGTGCCGCGCGTCGACCCATTCATGAGCGAGAATCATCAGAAAGTCTCCGTCGGCAACTCCCTGTTGCGTCGCTACGCGGGAGGTGCCGAAGTATTGCCGGAAGAGATCTTCGAGATTGCAGCAAGAGAGGTGTGTCGCTTTCAACGCTTGAGGGATTGTTCGGCCATCATCGCGCGTTGGTCGGTCGATTACGCGGAACCCGATCTCTGGCGGGCCACGCTGTCCTCGTTGCGCAAGGCCTCGCGCTCCAGAGATCCAAGCCTATCCTCATTGCGCTTACAGAAGCTACGCGCCCTCTGTAGCGGGCGGATCATCCCTAGCGAAGATGCCGCACCCGCACACGTAGAGGCCCGCCGCGTGACGGAACTGTTCTTGAACCACTACCACCACGTCGTGCCCTTCGATCGCCAAGTCCTCGAGGAGGTCTGGGGCCGCTGCAAGGGTGAGGAGTGTGAGGCCGAACGAGCAAAGTTCGAGGGGATGCTCTGGGGAATCGGTGAAAGCGCTTCGCGATAGGCGAGTCGCATCGCGTCGCGCTCTTTCCGCTTGCGCCGTGTCCACGCTCGGTGCAGCTTCAACCTCGAAGCCAGTCGCTTTGCGGCAGTGACGCTCGATGCCTGCGGCCGCTGATCAGTGCGC
>JAHEEJ010000006.1 GCA_024640705.1 Deltaproteobacteria bacterium | reverse complement strand
CTCGGCAAGGCGGCGATCACGGAGGCGTTGGCGAGCGTTTCGGGCACGTTCTTCGGCGTGTTCTACGTCGGCTGGTTGCTGAGCCACGCGATCTCGCTGCGCGACTTCTATGGCGCCGTCACTTCCCGCTACAGCGAAGCGATGGCAGCGTTGGTCGGAATTTCGCCCGATTGCGGCATCTTCTTGGTGTTCTTCACGCTGTTCGTCGTGGTCTGGTGCGACGCCGGCGCGTATTTCGGCGGTCGCGCCTACGGAAGGCGCAAACTCGCGCCTGCGATCAGTCCGGGCAAGAGTGTCGAGGGTGCAGTCGCCGGAGTGATCGGCGGCTTGTTGGGTGCGATCGTCTGCAAGGCTGGCTTCGATCTGCTCTGGCCCGACTTGTCTGCACTGCTCTCCTGGTACGCGGTGGGCGTGCTAGCCTTGATGTTGTCCGCGGCGGGGATCGTCGGGGATCTGATCGAGTCGCTCCTCAAGCGCGATGCCGAAGTCAAAGACGCCGGGCATCTGCTGCCGGGCACCGGTGGTGTTCTGGATCGGATCGACTCGTTCCTGCTCGCGATCCCCGTGATGTATTACGCGATGCTCTTCTACACTTTCTTGAAGGTGAGTTAAGCCGTGATCGAGCGATATACCCGCCCCGAAATGAAGGAGATCTGGACCGACGAGGGAAAGTACCGGCGTTGGTTGCAGGTCGAGGTCGCCGTCTGCGAGGTCCAGAGTGAGCGGGGCCTGATCCCGCCGGAAGCCGTCGAGGTCATCCGGCGCAAGGCGTCTTTCGACATCGCGCGGATCGACGAAATCGAACGCGAGGTGCGCCACGACGTGATCGCCTTCTTGACGGCCGTCGGTGAGAAGATCGGCCCCGAATCGCGCTGGGTCCATTTCGGCATGACGTCGAGTGACGTGATCGATACCGGGATGGCGTTGCAGATTCGCGACGCGGGAAGATTGCTGCTGGCCGGCGTCGACCGGTTCTGCGAGATCTTGCGTGCTCGCGCGCAAGAGTTCCGTCACACGCCCTGCGTGGGCCGGACCCACGGCATCCACGCAGAACCCATGACCTTCGGACTCAAGCTGCTGGTCTTCTACTCGGAGATGTGCCGCAACCGCGCGCGTCTGAAGACCGCGCTCGCCGAAGCGTCCGTCGGCAAGATTTCGGGAGCCGTCGGCACCTTCGCCCATCTACCCCCCGACCTCGAAGAGGATGTCTGCGCGCGCCTCGGGATCGGTTTCGAGCCCGCGGCGACCCAGATCGTTCAGCGCGATCGGCACGCGGCGCTGATCTGTGTGCTGGCGCTGATCGCCGGTAGCCTGGAAAAGTTTTCGGTCGAATTCAGGCACCTCGCCCGCACGGAAGTTCGCGAGGTGGAGGAGGAGTTCGGCGCCAAGCAGAAGGGATCTTCTGCGATGCCCCACAAGCGAAACCCCTGGCGATTCGAAAACGTCACGGGCCTCGCCAGGGTCATGCGCGGCTACGCGGCGGCTGCACTCGAGAACTGCGCGCTCTGGCACGAGCGCGACATCAGCAACTCGTCCGTCGAGCGCATGATCTTTCCCGACTCGACGGCGACCCTCGACTTCATGTTGACCCGCCTGGCCGGCCTGGTGGAGACGCTCGTCGTCAACGAGGAGCAGATGCGCGCGAACCTCGAGCTGACCCGCGGGCTCGCCTTCAGCGGGACGCTGCTGCTCGAACTCACCGAGAAGGGCCTGTCTCGCGAGGCCGCCTACGCGCTGGTACAGCGCCACGCGATGGATACCTGGGACAAGGGTGGCGAGTACCGCGATCGCATCCTCGCCGATCCGGCGATTACCGAGACGCTTTCCAAAGAGGAGATCGATCGCGCATTCAGCCTCGAACAGTCGCTGCGGCACATCGATGCGATCTTCGAGCGGACGCTCGCGTGCTGTGACGAGCCGTCCTCCGGAGGATTGGATTCGTGAAGGCACTCGTTCACGTCACGCTGAAACCCGATGTGCTCGATCCCCAGGGCAAGGCGATCCAGAAGGCGAGCGTCTCGCTCGGCTACGAGGCGATCCGGAGTGTACGCCAGGGAAAACTCTTCGAGGTGGAACTCGACGCGCCCGATGCAGCGGCCGCGCAGGCGTTGCTCGCCGAACTCTGCAAGAAACTCCTCGCCAATCCCGTGATCGAAGATTTCGAGATCGTCAGCGTCGCAGAGCGCTAGCCGTCCGCGCTCTTGGTGGATTCTCCGTCGGTCACGCGCACGGTGCCGCGTTGCATGAAATCGCGGACGAATTCGTGCGCGATGATGACCCAGAGAAAGAACGGCGCGGCATCCAGCATCAGCCGAATCATTTGAGGCAGCACCTGCGTCTTGGGGTTCGCGCCGAGATTGACCGCGATGTGCATCGCAAAGAGAATCAACAGGCCGATTGCGGTCCCACCCAGACGACGTCGCGTGCTCAAATTCGGGGTCAGCACCATCAGGGTGACGAACGGAATCAGGTTGATGTATCGAATGCGCGACGTGGCCTCGACACCTTCTAGACCGAACCATTCGTAGACCGCTTCGGCGACCGGGCTGTAGAGCGCGTGGTAGAACCTCCAACCCCCGATGTGCCAGAGCCAGATGAACGGCGCCGTCAGGCAGACGAACTTAACCAGGAATCGAAGTGCCGGTTTCATCACGCACGACCAGGTAGATCCAGAGCATCCAAACCGATGCGATCATCAAGATCAGTGTGCCCTGCCAGAAATAGAGGTGGAAGAATTCGAAGCTCGAATTGGCGTAGCGGCCCACGACGAGGAGGCAGAGAATTCGCAAGACGTTGAACGCGTAGATGGCGGGGATCCCGAAAAGCAGCCCCAGGGCCTTCTTGCGCCAGCTGGTGGGGAAGGCGAGCACACAAGCCATGTAGATCGCCATTTCGAAGAGCCCTGTGCATTCTCCGATGATTCGAACGCCAAATTCCCCCAGATGCACCACCGTATCCGACAGCGACGCCTGATCGGTGAATAGAGCGAGCACCGCGTATTCGATCGCAGCCGTCGCCGTGACCATCGACCGGTTCACCCCTGGGAAGGTCTGGGTGGCCATCGGCAGCAGGATCCCGACGGCCGCCAGATAGAGGGCGAAGAGGATGAGAAAACGCCACGTCGGGTCCGCGAGGGAGCGCCGCGTCCAGGCCAGGAATCCGGTCAGCACGGGCCCATCATAACATCACCCCTCTGGCTGGTCTTTGATTTGGCCGGAGCCCTCATTATGCTCTCGGCCATGGGAATGGAAATCAGCGGCAAGCTCCACGTGATCAATCAGGCGCAGCAGGTGACCGAGCGGTTTCGGAAGCGCGAATTCGTGCTCGAGCTGGCGGATAACTCGCGTTACCCGCAATTCGTGCAGTTTCAGCTGACCGGCGATCGCTGCGAGCGCATCGACGACTTCGCGGTCGGGGACGAAGTGCGGGTGGAGTTCAGCCTGCGAGGGCGGGAATGGAAGAGCCCGAAAGGCGAGGTGAAGTACTTCAACAGCCTCGATGTGTGGAACATCGAGCGCGCGAGCGGTGACACATCGCGCAACGATGATCCGCCGCTTCCCCAGGGCCCACCGCCCGGAATGGACGACGAGATCGCGTTCTAGCGCCGACTTGGCATTCGATGGGCCCAGCCTGTCGAGGCTCCGGCTTGCGATGGTGGATTTCGGAGGCAGTTCGGCCCCTCGGCTGTGAGGCGTCCGCGCCGCCCGCATTCTTGGATGGGTCGAGGCGAAGCTGCGCATCGATGAGGAGGAAACATGTCTGAAGGTTCTGTAGATCGCTCGGCAGAGCACGCACAGTTGTGCGGCGAACTCACGAGCGAAGTAGCGAGGGTTCTCGTGGGTCAGGAGGCCATGGTCTCGCGCCTGCTGATCGGCCTGTTCACCGGGGGGCACGTTCTGCTCGAGGGCGTGCCTGGGCTCGCAAAGACCCTGACGGTTCGCGCGCTCGCCCAGGCGATCGATACGGGTTTTTCCCGGATCCAGTTCACTCCGGACATGCTTCCCGCAGACGTGATCGGGACGGAAGTCTTCAATCCGCGAGAGGCGACCTACAGCATCAAGAAGGGCCCGATCTTCTCGAACCTGATCCTCGCGGACGAAATCAACCGCGCACCCGCCAAGGTTCAGGCCGCGCTGCTCGAAGCCATGCAGGAGCGCCAGGTCACGATCGGAGACACCACGCTCGCGCTCGAAGAACCCTTTCTCGTGTTGGCGACCCAGAATCCGATCGAACAGGAGGGCACCTATCCGCTCCCGGAAGCGCAGGTCGATCGTTTCATGTTGAAGGTGAAGGTCGGCTATCCGAGCAAGGAGGAAGAGCGCAAGATCGTCGATCGGATGGCGAGCGGCCAGGCCGAGCCGATCGCGAAGGCCGTCGCGACACCCGCCCAGATTCGCTCGGCGCGGCAGGCCGTGGACGCCGTGTTCATCGACGACAAGGTCTGCAACTACATCATCGATCTGGTCCACGCGACCCGCGACCCCGCCGCGGCGGGCATCGCCGAACTCGACGGAATGATCGAGATGGGGGCGAGCCCGCGCGCGTCGATCTACCTCACCAAGGCCGCCAAGGCGAACGCCTTCTTGCAGGGGAGAACCTACGCGACGCCCCACGACGTGAAGAACATCGCGCCGGATGTGCTTCGCCACCGCATCGTCTTGACCTACGAGGCCGAGGCCGAGGGCAAGGTTTCCGACGACATCGTCGAGCGGATTCTCGTGGGCATCCTCGTTCCCTAGCGGATCATGCTGGCCCGCGAAATCCTGCAGCGCGTCCGCGAGATTCAAGTCCGAACCGGCCGACAGGTCGCGGACGTACTCGCCGGTGAATACGTTTCGGTCTTCAAGGGCCGCGGTGTCGAATTCGACGAAGTGCGTCCCTACATCCCCGGAGACGACGTCCGGACGATCGACTGGAACGTCACCGCGCGGATGGGCGCCCCGTACGTCAAGCGCTACGTCGAGGAGCGTCAGCTGACGCTGATGCTGATGGCCGACGTGTCTTCCTCGCAGGATTTTGGTTCTTCGGAGCGATCCAAGCGCGAGGTCACCGCCGAGCTGTGTGCGCTGCTGGCATTTTCCGCGACACGCAACGACGACAAGGTCGGGCTCACCCTGTTTCACGGCGGTATCGAGCAGTACATCCCGCCGCGGAAGGGCCAGAAACACGCGCTGCGCGTGGTCCGCGAGGTGCTCGCGCACGGGGCGGAAGCACCGGAGGCGCAGGCATCCGATTCGCCCAGCGGCTGGCGCCGGCGCTTTGCGAGTTGGCGGCGGCCCCGCGGCCCGCGAGAAGCCACCGACATCGGCAAGGCGATGGAGTTCCTGCTCTCGGTGAGCACGCGCAGGAGCATCTGCTTCGTGGTCAGCGATTTCCTCGACGAGGGGTTCGAGCGCGCGCTCATCACCGCCAACCAGAAGCACGATGTGATCGCCGTGCTCGTCACGGATCCCCGCGAGCTCTCGCTGCCTGCAGTCGGCCTCGTCACGCTTCGCGACGCGGAGTCGGGTGTCGCCCGCGTCTACGACACGGCTTCGGCGGCGTTTCGCGACAGCATGGCCTCGGAGTCGGCCGCTCGCGTGCGCAGCCTGGAACGCCGGTTGCGCGCGTCGGGAATCGATTTCATCCACATCGATGCATCGGGATCGGTCGTCGAGCCCTTGGTCCGGTTTTTCAAGATGAGAGAGCGGAGGAGCCGGCGTTGAGGGTTTGCGGCGTCACCGCACTCGTCTTGGCTGGGATCCTCCTCGGCGCCGGGGTGTCGCGGGCCGATGACGCCCGGGAGGCGAAGCCGCTCGAGGCGACGTCGGAGGCCGGTCCGGTCCGGGCGACCGTTCGGCTTTCGCCGCCCGCGCCCGCAATCGGCGACCCGCTGGGCCTCGAGCTCGAGGTTCAGGCCGAGCCGGATGTCGAGCTGTTGATGCCCGAGTTCGGGGACGCCCTCGACCGTTTCACGATCGTCGACTTTACCCAGTCCGAGACTGCGGACGACGAGGGCCGGACGATCTCGCGCCAGCGCTACACGCTGGCGCCTTCGCGCTCGGGCGCGCAGATGATTCCACAGTTGCTGGTGGAATTCGTCGATCGCCGCGCGGGAAGAGATCCCGCTCCGGAGGGCGAGGACGCGTACGAGTTGCTCACCGCGGCCCTCGAATTCGAGGTGGCGGCCGCACTTCCAGAGGGTGCATCGCTGGAGCTTCGCGATCCCCTCGGCAAGCTCGGCGCGCGCGAGATTCCCGGCCGCTACCGCACGCTCTGGCTGCTCGCCGCGCTGGCCGCGCTGGCCGTCTGCGCGTACTTGGGGATTCGGGTTGCGACGGTCTGGCGCACCCGCTCGCTTCGCCGCAGCGCCTACGACGTGGCGAAGGCGGACCTCGACGCCCTGCTGATGGCGCCGAGGCCGGGAGAGCGCGATATGGACGCGTTCTTCGTTCAGCTCTCGGGCATCGTCCGGCGCTATCTCGAGAATCGCTTCGGGTTGCGATCGCCAGAGTTGACGACCGAGGAATTCGTCGAAGAGCTCGCCCACTCTCCGGATCTGGTGCGATCACACCAGCGATTGTTGCGCGAGTTTCTCAGCCGCGCAGACCTCGTGAAATTTGCGCACGTCGTTCCCGACCCCGCCGACGTCGAACTTTCTCTCGAAAGTGCGCGAAGCTTCCTCGAGGCGACCCGGAGCGAAGCGAACGTGGAGCGCGCCAGTGTTTGACTGGGAACTCAGGGATCCGCTGTTTCTGGTCGTCGCGCTGCTCGCGCCGCTCGTCTACTGGTTGGCGGCGCGCATGCCCGCCGTGCTCACCTACTCGAGCCTCGCGCTCGTGGACGTGGCCCCTCGATCGACGCGCGCGCGACTCGCGAAGCTCCCCGCGCTGCTGCTGGCTGCGGCTGCGCTGGTCCTCGCGGTTGCGCTCGCGGGCCCCCGAACCGGCAGCGCGACTTCGCGCATCCAGCGCGAGGGGATCGCAATCGCGATGGTGGTGGACCGGTCGGGTTCGATGCAGGCGAGAGATTTCGTGCGCGGCGACACCTCGATCAGTCGCCTGGACGTGGTCAAGAACGTCTTCCGCAGTTTCGTGGCCGGGGAGGGCGCGTCGGAGGGTAGACCCGATGACCTCGTGGGCCTCGTCGTCTTTGCCCGTTATGCGGACGGCTTGTGCCCGCTCACGCTGGATCACGGCAACCTGCTCTCGATTCTCGCAGACGTCGAGATCGTGACCGAACAGGCTGAAGACGGCACGGCGGTCGGTGAAGGTCTCGCGCTCGCCGTCGAGCGGCTGCGCGGGGTGGAGGTCTCGTCGAAGGTCGCCTTGCTCCTGACCGACGGTGTGAACAATGTCGGCGATATCGACCCGCTGCAGGCGGCCGACCTCGCCGCGCAGCACGGGATCAAGGTCTACGCGATCGGCGCGGGAACCACCGGATACGCGCCCGTACCGGTGCAGGCGCCCGGTGGGCGGACGGTTCTGCGCCAGGCCTATGTCCAGATCGATGAAGAAACGCTCAGGCAGATCGCCCAACGGACCGGCGGGCGTTACTTCCACGCCGCCGATGCGAGGGGACTGGCCGAAGTGATCGAAGAAATCGATCGCCTCGAGCGCAGCGAGATCAGCGAGGTGCGTTACCTCACCTACGAATACCACTACGCGGGATGGGTCGGCGCCGGGCTGCTGCTGATCGGCAGCGCAGCCGTTTTGTCTGGGACCGTGCTGAGGAGGCTGCCGTGAGCGAATTCCGTTTCGCGGAGCCGCAGTGGGCTCACGCGCTCTGGGGTGTGCTGGCGTTCGTCGCGCTGCTCTTCTGGTTCGATCTGCGCGGTACCGGCGCCCTCGATCAGCTGGTTTCGAACACGCTTCGGCGTCGCTTGGTGCGGCGCCCGAGTTCGCTGCGGCGGCGGATGCGGATCGTCCTGCTGGGACTGTCGGCCGCTTGCCTGGTGGTCGCGCTGATGCGCCCTCAGCTGGGTATTCGGCACGTCGCCGCGCCTCGCGTCGGGGCCGAGATCATGATCGCCCTCGACGTCTCGAAGTCGATGCTCGCGGAAGATGTGGCGCCGAATCGGCTCGAGCGCGCCAAGGCCGAGATCATTGATCTGCTCTCCTATCTCGAAGGGGATCAGGTCGGACTGATCGCATTTGCGGGGCGCGCCACGGTGCTCGCGCCGATGACTCCCGACTTCAGCTTTCTCAGGCTCGTGCTCGAAGGTGCCGGGCCCCACAGCGTGACGCGGGGTGGGACTCGGCTCGAAGAACCGATCCGGAAGGCCACCCAGGGCTTTGGCCCCGCTCAGGATGCGTCTCGCGTGATCCTGCTGATCACGGACGGCGGGGATCAGGATTCGTTTCCGCTCGACGCTGCGAAGGCCGCCTCGGAGGCTGGAGTGGTGATCATTGCGATCGGTTTCGGCGATGAACTCGGTAGCGAAATCTACACGACGGATTCCCGCACCGGTGCGCGCGAACTGTTGCGCGACGCGGACGGTCGCCCCGTTCGAAGCCGCCTCGATGGCGAACTTCTTCGCGACCTCGCGCTCGCCACGGGCGGGGCCTACGTGCCGGCTGGGACGGGAGTGCTCGATCTGGAGTCGATCTACCGGCAACACATCGAGCCGCGCATGGTGGGTCAACTCGATCCGCGCGGAAAGACCGTGCGCGACGAGGGCTACCAGTGGCCGGTATTGCTCGCTCTCGTGTTTCTCGTCTCGAGCGTCGCGGTATCCGGTGGGACGGCCGGTGTGGGTGCGGCGCTCGCGCTATGGCTGGTCTTCGCAATCTCCCCGCCGACGGCCCGGGCTCAGGCTGCAGACGAACCAGCGGGCGATGATGCTGTGCAGATGATTCAAGAGCCGAACACCGACGCAGAGGGCGGCATGGAGGGGAGCCCCGTCGACGCCGATCTTGCGGCGGAGCCGATGGATCCGCGCGAGATCTTCAACCTCGGCGTGGCGGCGCTCGAAGCCGGTAATGCCGAGGAGGCGATTCGGCAGTTCGAGAGCGCCCGACGTAAAGCGGGCGATGATGGCGAGCTTCGCTTTCGCGCCGCCTACGATCTGGGGATCGCCTCGGCGCTGCAGGCATCGACGTTGGAAGCCGATTCTCCCGAAGAAGCGCTCCGTGCGCTCTACGTTGCAGCGGATTGGCTCCGCGATGCCATCCAGCAACGCCCCGAGCACGAAGATTCCCGCGTCAATCTCGACGTCGTGTTGCGCAGGGCGCTGCTCCTGGCCGACCGGATCGCCCAGAGCAACGCAAAGGGTGTCGACGCCGAGTTGCAGGAAATTGCGGAGCGTCAGCGCGAAATGGTCGCGGCGCTGGCGACCCTGCAAACCCAGCTGTCGGAGGCGGCGGAGGCGTCGGTTTCGGAACCCCTGCGCAGGGAATTTCGCGCGCGCGCGACCGATCAGCGCGCGTTGCTATCCGACGCGGATCGGCTTGCCGGCGCGATCGATGCCGAGAGTCAGGGAATCGCGGGTCGCCCGGAAGAGGAGCGAACGCCCGAGGATCAAATGCGCGCCGCACAGCTCGAGGGGGTGCTCCACTACCTCCACCTCGCACGCGAGCGGATGGGGCAGACGCGACGGCAACTTCGCCAGAGTCAGGCAGAGCGCGCCTACCGGCGTGGCTCCGCGGCACTCGCCGAACTCAAGCGCGCGCTCGACCAGCTGCGCGACCCGGCCGCTGTGATCGATGCGCTGCTGCGCGATGTCGCGGAGACCGCTTCCGGCACGGCAGCCCTCGCGAGTTCTCGGCGGGAACTTCCCGGGTTGGACGCGGCGGTCGAGGTGCCCGCCTGGCTGACCGCAGAATCGCTGCGAGACGACCAGCGCTACGCGGCGGAGCGGGCGACCGAACTCGATCAGCGGTTGCTCGCCGCGCTCGAACCCGGCTCGGCGCCGAGCCCCGAGCAGCAGGAGCTGTTCGACGCCGTCACGAATGCCGAGCCCCTGGTGGCCGACGCCACGACGAGCCTGGCCGCGGCCGCGGAGGCGCTGGATGCCGACACGCCCGCGGATGCGCTGCCCCAGCAACGCGAGGCGCTCGCAGCGCTCGCCGAAGCGCGCGAGTGGTTTCTGGATCTTCGCGGTTTGATCGAGCTGGCCTATTCGGACGAGCGGCGGATCGAGCAGGTGCTCGGCGCCGAGGGCGATGAAGCGGAGCTTGCGCGGCGGGAATACCTGTCGGCCATCCGCGAATTGCAGAAGCACAATGTCGCGCGTGGCGAACGGCTCGCGGGCAAACTCGAAGCGGCCGCGCAGGCACCGCCGACACCGCAGCCCGACGGCAGCATGCCCGACGAGGAAGCCGCCGAGATCCAGCAGCAGCGGTTCGCGCTGGCAGGACAACTGCTCACGCTCGCGCTCGCCCGCATGGACGACGTCGCGATCGAGTTGGCCGAGAACGGCGCAGTGAAATGGCCCGCGGCGCACGAAGCGAGCCGCGCGGCGGTCGAACACCTGGAGGCGCTGCGCCGACTCTTCTTCTCGATCGTCGAAGAACTCCGCGATGCCGCGCAGCAGCAACTCGATCTCGCGGACGAGACGCGGGATGCGGCGGCGCTCAGCGCGGCCGGCTCGGACGACGCAGCGGCGCGGATCGGACCGCTGGCTCCGCGTCAGGAGGCGCTCGCGGCCCGGGCCGGTGCCATCGCAGACGCGCTCGCCGAACAGTCGAATCAGACGGGTGGAGTGGTCGATGAAGAGGCAGACTCTGCGGAAACGAGCAGGCGCCTGCGGGAGGCCGGAGAACACGTGCTGCTCGCCCAGGTAGAGATGGAAGGCGCAACGCAGAAGCTCGCCGAGGATCCGCCGAACCTGGAATCGACCCAGGAGCGACAGGCGGCCTCGATCGAAGAACTCGAGCAAGCGCTCGCGCTCCTCGTGCCTCCGGAACAACGGCAGCCCCAGGGCGAGCCCGATGCTTCCGAGCAACAGGATTCCGAATCTCAACCATCGGGCGCTGAGCAGCAGCCCGAGGGCCAACCGGAGCCGCAGGCCGCGCCCGCCGATCCCGCCCAACTGCTGCAAGCCGTTCGCGATCGCGAGGCACAGCGTCGGCGCGATCGCGAGCAGCGCGGGACCGCAGGCTACGACACGGTGGAGAAGGATTGGTGAGGTCCGTTGGCTTGTTCCTGCTGGTGTGGGTCGCGGCGGCCGCGGCTGCGGCGCAGACCGTAGGCGTCCAGACCACGGCCGCGCCCCACTATGCGGGTGAGCCGATCGAGGTCCACGTCGTCGTGCAGGGATTCGAAGAAGACCCCGCACCCTCTGTGGTGGTGGCTTCTCCGCCGCGCGGGAAGTTGATCGCGGCCGGTGTGCACCCGAGCGTGAGCACCTCGATCACGATCGTGAACGGCCAGATGCGCCGCACCAAGGAGGTGACGTTCACTTTCGTCTATCAGCTACAGGTCGCCGAACCCGGTCCGATTGAAATCGGTCCGTTTGCGGTTACGCAGGGGGATACGAGCGTCACGAGCCGTTCGCTGCGCCTGGATCTCGAGGCGCTTCCGTCGAGCGACCAGATGGCTGTCGAGCTGACCTTCCCCGATACACCCGTGTATGTCGGCGAGCGCGTACCGGTTACGCTTCGATTCCGGTTGACGGGTCGGCTCAGGGAAAACCTGCATCAGTATTCGCTGCGCGTTCCATTCTTTGCACTGACCGATACGTTCCAGTTCCTGGAGCCACCGAACGCGGCCGGTACGACACAAGTCGAGATCCAGACGCCCAACGGTCCGCTCTCGCTGATGGGATCCGCTCGCGAAGAGAAGCGAGGTGCGGATACCTACCTGATCGTCGAGATTCAGCGAATCGCGGTTCCGTTGCGCGCTGGCAGCCTCGAGATTCCGCCCGCAACGCTCGACGTGGAGGAGGGTGTGCGCTTCCGGCGCGATCTCTTCGGTGGGCGCAGCCCTACGCAGATTCGCAAATGGCGGTCGGCGGATCGCGCGCGCCGACTCTCGGTCAAACAGATTCCCGCCGATCGCATGCCGGAGAGCTTTGCGGGCGCCGTGGGTTCGGGCTTCTCGCTGACGGTATCGGCGGATCGAACCGTCGTGAAGGTCGGCGAGCCGATCGCTCTGCATTTCGAATTGCGGGGCGACGGCAACCTCGAGACCGCCGCGTTGCCGCGCCTCGACGCCAAGGGGTTGCTGCCGCCGGCTTCGTTCCGGGTGGCCGATGGCGAAATCCCAGGCCGCTTCGAGGACGGCGTCAAGCGCTTCACGGCGATGGTCCGGGTGCTGGATCCCAACGTCGGTGAGATCCCCGCGTTGGAGTACTCGTGGTTCGATCCGACCGCGGAGCAGTTTCAAAGCGCGAAGTCGCGCCCGATCGCGCTCTCGGTTGGCGATGCGCAGCGGATCGGTGCGGCCGACGTCCAGAGTGCCGAGCGCGCGTCCGAGAGCTCCGCTTCGGACCGCGAAGAACCAACCGCGCCCGCGCCTTCGCGGACCGGATCGCTTGTCTTGACGGGGGCCGATCTCGCGATCGAGCGCGACGCAGAACTCCTGCTTCGACGCGCTTCGGTCGGTCGCCGAAACAGCTGGGCGCTCGCGGGGCTCTATTCGGGCTCTGTCTTGTTGCTCCTGCTCGCGCAGTTCGATCGGCGGCGTCGAGATGTGGACCCGGCGATCGTCGCGCGCCGACGGCGCGTCGAAAGTGGACTGCGCCGAATACGCGACGTCTCGAATCTCCCCGCCCCCGAGGCTGCCGCCGAAATCGCGCGGGCGCTGCGCGCGCTCCTCGCAGAGACCCCGGACGTTCGGCGCCCCGAGATCGACGCGTTGATCGGTGAATGTGATGCGCGGAGTTACGCGCCCGCTGCAGATCGCGACTCGGCACCGATCGACGCCGCATTTCAGCAGCGTGCGCTCGAACTCGCCCAGAGTCTGACGGAGTCTGGATCGTGAGGGTTGCGGGCTGGATACTTGCGGCGGCAATCGCCTGCTGGGCGGCTTCAGCTGCCGCCCAGCAACTGGAAGCCGTGCAGATCGAGGAAGCGATTGCGAGCTATCGAGCAGCCCTCGATACTTCCGAGCGCGATTCGCGTCTCGAGGGATTCCGCAAGGCCGAGCGATTGTTCGCTCGGACCGCCGAGAGCGGCGCTTCGAATCCCGAGCTCTACACGAATCTCGGCAATGCCGCGCTCCAGGCCGAACACCTCGGGACCGCCGTGCTCGCCTACCGTCGAGCACTCGCGCTCGATCCCGATCACCCCCGCGCGGTACAGAATCTCGAGTACGTCCGCACGCTGTTGCCCGAGTGGGTGCCGAAGCCCGAAACGGGCGGCTTGCTCGACAGTTTCTTCTTCTGGCACAAGACCCTGGCGGGTTCCGACCGCGCGTTGGGTGCGGCGATCGCCTTTGCGATCGGCGCGCTGCTGCTGGCTGCAGCGATCCGCTTCGGCCAGTCGGCGCTGCGCACGGCGGCGATCCTTCCCGCGCTGGTCTGGGCCGCGTTGATCGTTTCCGTCGCCGTCGATGTCGGTGGCACGCGGCTCGACGACGCGGTGGTGATCGCGGATGAGACCGTGGCCCGCGCGGCGGACTCGGCACTCGCGCCGAGCACCTTGCCGGCGCCGCTACCGGGCGGTGTCGAGGTCCGCATCCTCGAGCGTCGCTCGCCGTGGATCCGCATCCGCCTCGCCAACGGCCGCGACGCCTGGGTCGCGGAATCGGCGCTGATGACGGTCGCCGAGTCCGATTCTCCCACTGCGGATCGACCGCGCTCAGGCTGATCGAATAGGCGCGCCAGTTCTCCGACGACTCCCATCTACAATTGTCCACTGCGCTCGATTTCGCGGTTTCCCTGCGAATGTGTTGCGTGATAGGGTTTTGTGTACCGCTCGAACGCCTCTCGATTTCCAGAACTCGAGAGCCTGGAACGCATGGAGATCGCCTGGGAAATTCGCGGCGGGAAAGTTGGCTTTTCGGCCAGCGAGCGTGGAGGATTTTCAGATGAGGCTTATGCGAGCGCTTGTGATCGGTTTCGCACTGTTCGCCGCGGGCACGGCGAATGCACAGCGGGTCTTCGACCTCGATTTCCAATTCAAATTCAGTGCGGCTGGGGTGCGAGACACCGTGACCGAATCGGGGGTGCTCACCTTGAATGACGACCGCACCTATGTGATGGAAAGGGGTGCAGACGTCTTCGAAGGGATTTGGATCCAGGAGAAGAACAACCTCCAGTTGTTCGAAGAGTCGGCTTCTACGGTTGCCGAAGAGTTCGCCTGGATGGAGCAGGACGCGAGCGATTTCGTGGGATTCCCGGTGAAGTTGACGTCGCTCAAATACCAGGAGGTTGCGAAATTCAACAAAGCCGGCGATCTCAAGGTCCGAACCAGACAAACCGCCACCTACAGGCCTGGGTTGAAGGGGAACAGCCCATTGAAGGTGATCTGGTCGTTGACGCTCGTTGGAACCCTCCGCTAAATGGGCTGGAGGTGCGCCTCGAGAAAATCGGGGATGCGATCTTCGAGCCAGTAGCGCGCCGACCACGGCCAGGCTCCCGAGACGAAACCCACGTGGCCTCCGCTCGGGCTGACCTCGAATCGGACCTGCGCCGAACGCTCTTCGGGCCGCGGGATGACCCCAGCATGCATCAGCGGATCGTCCGCGGCGTGGAGTACGAGGGTGGGCGTTTCGATGCGGTCGACGAATTGACGGCTGCTGCAGCGCTCGTAGTAGTCATTCGCGCTCGGGAAGCCGTGAACCGGTGCGGTGACCGCGTCGTCGAATTCGCGGAACGTGCGGAGACGGTCGAGTTCCGCTCCCGACAGGGGCAGTTCGAACGAGCCATTGGCCATCTTGGCGTACACGGCCTGCTTGAGCCGTCGCACCAGATACCACTGGTAGATTCTCGACAACCCCACTTCCATCGCATCGGCGGCTGAGCCGAGTTCGAAGGGGATCGAGACGGCGACGGCTGCTCGCAGCGGGTTGGCGGTTCGGGATTCTCCGAGCCACTTGAGCAGCACATTGCCCCCGAGCGAGTAGGCGACCGCGGCCAGCGGTGTCTCGGGTTCGCGGCGGCGCAATTCGCGCGCAAACCATTCGATGTCCGTCGTCTCGCCCGAGTGGTAGGAGCGGGGCAGGCGGTTGGGTTCGCCCGAGCAGCCGCGAAAGTGCATCAGTGCGCCACGCCAGCCGCGGGCTTCGATCTCTCGCAACAGACCCCGGGCGTATTTGGATTCAGCGGAACCTTGCAGGCCGTGAAGCACGATCACGATCGGACCTTCGCGGCCGACCCAATCGATATCGAGAAAATCCCCATCGGGAAGTTCCACGCGCTCTCGACGGGTTTCGAGCCGAATGCGTCGGCGGCACAGAACGGGCCAGATCGTCTGAAGGTGGCCGTTCGACAGCCACCACGCGGGGCGGAAGCCGTTGTCGGTTTCTTGCTCGCTCACGCTCGAACCCACCTCAATCGATGATCCGCCTACCATCCGGTTTCTCGCCGATCGGCATCCGAAGCAGTTGCCGTTCGAGTCAGCTGAGCGTAGAGAATAGGCGCGCAGTGCGGGCGCGCGCGACTCGGCCCGTTCGGGCTATCGTTTGCGCCCAGTGTGCGTCGCGAGCGGCGGCACCCGTTCGCGAGCGCCCGTCGAGGAGTGGATGGCCGCGCCGCGAAAACTCCGCCCCAGGTCGATCAAGGTCCGCTCGCGCGCCGACGCGTTGGACGCGGACGCGGGCGCCGTTCGTCTCGTGCTCCTCGGATGCGCTGCGCTGCTGGTCCCGGTCGGCCTGCGGGCGCTTCTGCTCTTCGAGCAGGATTTGGCGCCGGCTCCGGGCGACCTGCGCGGCCTGCTCTCCGACGTGACCGCAGCGCTCGCTGTCGCCGTTGCGGCTGGGCTGCTCGCGCGTTTGCGCGGCTGGTTGGGCGCGGTCCTGCTGCTGCTCTGGGTGCTGCTTTGCTACGGCAACTACGAGCACGTGCGCGCGAACGGCGCGAACATGGCGCTGCGTTACGCGGGCTACCTCACCGATCCGACCTTCCTGCGCGGGTCGGTGCTCGCCGCCGCGCAGTCGTGGCTGTTGGCTGGCGCGTTGCTGGCGACGCTGGGTCTCGGTTGGGCGGCTCTGCGCCCGGGCGGACGTGTGCGGCTACCAACCCTCGTCGTCGGCTGTGCGCTGGCGGCTGCGGCCCAGGTCTTGTGGAACCCATCTCCCGAGGCGCTCGAATGGCGCCAGACCCACTTCGTGGCGCAAAACATCTCGTGGCTGACTCGAGGCATTCCCGTGCGCGGTTCCGTCGAGCCGGCGGCGCTCGCAGAATCCGCGCCGGCCGCCGACGGAGAACTCGCGCCAGATCTCGACGGCGAACCGGTGGTCGGGTTCGGTGAGGCGAAGACCAACGTTCTGCTCGTGGTGCTCGAGGGTGTCTCGGGCGCCTACATCGAGCCGATCGCAGCCGCCAACGAGCGCCGCCCGATCGGAATTTCGATGCCCGAACTCAGCCGCATCGCGCGCGACCACGTCGTGTTCACGAGCTTCATCGCGCAGCAGCGCCAGACCAACCGCGGCGAGTACGCGCTGCTTTGCGGCGAACTTCCGCGGCTCGTTTCGGTAGAGGCCAAGATGTCGGAACTGGCCTCGCGTTCCGACCCACGCGATGGCAAGCGCTGCCTTCCGGCTGCGCTCGCAGAGGCCGGCTACGCGACCGTCTACCTGCAGGCTGCGCCGATGACGTTCATGTTGAAGGACAGGTTCATGCCGAAGATCGGCTTCGAACGATCTCTCGGTGACGCGTATTTCGAGAACGCCTACTCGCGCAGCAAGTGGGGCGTGGACGATCGAACCTTCCTGCAACAGAGCTTGCGCATGATCGAGGAACTGCGCGGGCAGGATCGCCCCTGGTTTCTCACCCTGCTCACGGCCGGCACCCATCACCCCCAGACCGTTCCCGCGGCGTTCATGCAAGACGCCGAGTTGGATCGCAGGCAGCGCGCGTTTCAATACCTCGACCTGGCAGTCGGCGAATTCGTCGCCGAACTCGAGGCGAGAGGGGTTCTCGACGACACGCTGGTGTTGCTGACATCCGATGAATCGCAGGGCATGCGCGTGAAAAAGGGCGACATGCAGACCCGACTCGCCCAGAATTGGGGCTTTCTGGTCGCGATGCAGCCCGGAGGCGAGCCGTTGCGTATCGACACCCCGCAGGCGCAGTTCGACATCCCGCTGTCGACGTTGGACTGGCTCGGCCTCGCCGACTACGCGCACGGCTTCTCGGGTCGAAGCGTGTTTCGGCGTTATGCGGACCCGCGCGCATTGGTGTTTGGGAACACGTACTTCGATCGGGTGGGTGGGCTGAATGTGGACGGCCAACTGGTGATCTGCAGCGAGGATCTGAAGCGCTGCATTCGCGCGGCCACGGATGACCAGCGCCTGTTCAAGAACGGTGTCCACGCACTGTCTGGAAGCTTCGAAGGCGACATCGCCTGGCTGCGCAGATCCGTGGACGGGAGTCTGCGCATCTCCGGATCGCGGTCGAAGACCGACGCGGCGGTTGCGTCGAGCGCCGCGCGTGACATCCGCTTGAGCGACGGGTCGGTCTTCCAGATTCGCGATGATGTCGACGATCTGCAGTGGGTCTTCGGCGGGCAGTACCTGTCGGTCCCCGCGAATTCTCGCATCGACGTAGATCTCGAAGTCGAGCTGGTGGGCGATGCAGGCCGGATCGAAGTGAAGCACGCCTTGAAGGTCGAAGAAGCGAATTTCTTCGCGGAGATGATTCCGGACATGCGGTCCGGCGATCGCTTTCACTTCCGCTACAGCTATTCGACCGTCGAGCCCCTGAGCAGGCTCGGGAACTACCTGGTCGTCACGCGCCTGGATGGAAGTGGATTGAGTCTCGCGCTGCCGCGCGCGCAGATGCAGATTCACTCCGGATCCGAAATCTCGGAACCGGCCCTCGTGGTCCATCAGTTCGAGATCGACCGCGCTCCGGCCTCGGGCGATTCGAACGGCGCCGCCCGGCACTGACGATCGCCGCGATCGAGCATCAGGCGGCTCCCCCGGGGCTACGTGCGCCGCTCCGTAGGCGATGATTCTGGTATGCTCTCCGCTCACTCGAATCCTGGGGGGAACCGGATGCGCAATCTCTACTTTTTTCAGGCCGTCGCGCTCGCGGCGGGTCTTGGTCTACTCACCGCCTGCGTCACCGACCCGTATACCGGTGAAAAAAAGGTCAGCAAGACGGCAACGGGGGCTGTGATCGGCGGCGCGACGGGCGCGGCGATCGGCGCGGCCACGGGTGGCAACCGCGGCAAGCGCGCGGGCATCGGCGCGGCCGCGGGTGTGCTCGCGGGTGGAGCGGTCGGAGCCTACATGGATCACCAGGAATCCAAACTCCGAGAGCAGCTACAGGGCACAGGCGTGAGCGTCACCCGTGTAGGGGACGACCTGATCCTCAACATGCCCGGCAACGTGACCTTCGACGTCAATCAATCCAGCATCCGCTCGGATTTCTACGACGTGTTGAACTCGGTCGTGCTCGTGGTGAAGGAATTCGACAAGACGAATCTCGAGGTATCGGGCTACACGGACAGCACCGGATCCGATCAGTACAACCAGGAACTCTCGGAGCGCCGCGCCGCGAGCGTGGGTTCCTATTTCACGTCGCAGGGCGTCGCTTCGGGCCGGGTCTGGACGAGGGGATTCGGCGAGCGCGACCCCGTTGCGGACAACGACACCCCGGCGGGTCGCGAGCGCAACCGCCGCGTCCAACTGAAGCTGATACCGATCACGTCCTGAGCGGGGTTTGTGGCGCCGCACGACTCCAGGCCGGAGTGGTGCGGCGCTTCGCGTTTTGCCGTCGGTCGAACGCGCTGCTCAGTCGATCCCGAGGTTGCGGCGGATCCGCTCCTCGATCGGCTCGGTGTTCGGCTCGAACGCGGTGCCCGTGATCTGTTCGAAAGCCTCGATGTAGCGGCGCGTCGCCTCACAGCGCACGTCGACCGGGATGTCGGGGCACTGGCCGTCTCCCTTGTAGCCCTGATCGCCGAGCCAGACGCGCAGGTACTCCTTGTCGAGTTGTGTGGGATCCCCACCTTGCTCGAGCGCCCGCGCGTAACTGTCCTGATGCCAGTAGCGCGAAGAATCGGGGGTGTGGATCTCGTCGATCACGACGATCTCGCCGTCCGCGTCGAGTCCCATCTCGTATTTCGTGTCGACGAGGATCAAGCCGCGAGAATCCGCCCATTTGCGCCCCTCGGCGAACAGGGACGATCCGATCGCGGCCGCCTTGTCGTAGAGTTCGGCGCTGATCTGCCCGCTCTCGATCAGCGCTTCGCGCGAGGTCAGCTCGTCGTGGGCACCTTGTTCGGCCTTGGTGGTCGGGGTGAGCAGCGGCTCGGGCAGCGGATCGTGCTTGCGCATGCCGTTCTCGAGCGTGTGGCCGCAGTAATTGCGTTCGCCGCGGTTGTAGGCGGTCCAGATCGAGGTCGAACTCGAACCCGTCAGGTAGGCGCGGTAGACGAATTCGACGGGCAGCGTCTCACACTCGAGCACCTTCGAGACGTTGGGGTCCGGCACCTCGACGAGGTGATTGCGGGCGATGTCCCGGGTCTTCTCGAACCAGAATGCCGCGAGCTGGTTGAGGATTTGTCCCTTGAAGGGCAGGGTGCTGACGACCACGTCGAAACAGCTCACGCGGTCGGTCGCCACGAGATAACGGTGTTTGCCAGCGATGTAGTTGTCGCGCACCTTGCCGGCCACGCGCGTGCCGAGGCCCGAGAACTGCGTCTCGCCCAGGGTGCGCTCACACTGGTCCCTCAAAAGTCCGAAATCGATGCCCACTGTTCCTCCCAGGTGTGTGACCCCGATATGGGGTCACGCTCCGCCGAAAGCGAATCCGAAGGATTCGCCAGCCACGCGCCTGGATCGCGGCGCCACGCTCCCTCTTCATATAACGCCTCGATGGGGTCGCGAGCAATGACGAATCGCACCATTCCGAGGGAATCGGCGCATTTCGTGGCCGCGCTCGGGTTGTTTGGAAGGGTTTGCGTCGGTAAACTCGCTCTCGTTCCCGTTGAAGAAGATGAGCAATTCCAGGGTGCTGGCAGCAAGTCGAGGCTGGTACCGCCCCCGAGGTTTCAGCTGTTTTCGGTGATTCAATTTCCAGGTTCGCTCGACGACCGCGACATGCGGTTTGCGTTCGACAGCGTTCTGAAGGCGAGCGCGCAGCTGGTCTGGCACAAGGAGCCGGAGCTCCCGCCGCAGACCCGCGCCGTCGTGCTGCCCGGGGGCTTTTCCTACGGCGACTACCTGCGCTGCGGGGCGATGGCCCAGTACTCGCCCGTGATGGCCGCCGTCAGGCGCTTTGCGGAAGCGGGTGGTCCGGTGCTCGGAGTCTGCAACGGCTTCCAGGTCCTTTGCGAGACCGGCCTGCTGCCCGGTGCACTGCTGCGCAACCAGAACCTGCACTTCGGCTGCGAATTCGTCCATCTGCGCGTCGAGCGCGCGAATCCGCCGTTCACCTCTCGCACGGCTGCCGGGCAGGTGTTGCGCATTCCGATCAAGAATGGCGAGGGCGCCTATTTTGCTGCGCCGCAGGAGTTGGCGCGCCTCGAGGCGAACGGCCAGGTCGTGCTGCGCTATTGCGACGAGAGCGGGACCGTCGACGAGGCCTCGAATCCCAACGGCTCGCTGGCGAACATCGCGGGGATCGCGAATGAGCGCGGCAATGTATTTGGCCTGATGCCCCATCCCGAGCATGCGGTCGAAGCCGCGATTGGCGGAACCGACGGCCTCTTGCTGCTCGGATCGCTCGTCGATGCGGTTCGCGCTGCGGGGGGCGGGCGATGAGTGACTACACGGAGCCCGTCGTCGATCTCGCGCTCGCGCGCGAGCACGGTCTCACCGACGCAGAGTACGCGCGCATCGTCGAGATCCTCGGCCGGACTCCGAGCTTTCCGGAGCTCGGAATCTTCTCCGTGATGTGGTCCGAGCACTGTTCGTACAAGTCGAGCAAGAAATATTTGAAGACATTGCCGACCCAGGGGGCGTGCGTCCTCCACGGGCCGGGCGAGAATGCCGGCGTTGTCGACATCGGGGGCGGCCTCGCCGCCGTCTTCAAGATCGAGAGCCACAACCACCCCTCGTTCATCGCGCCCGTGCAGGGGGCGGCAACGGGCGTGGGCGGGATTCTCCGCGACGTGTTCACGATGGGTGCGCGACCGGTCGCAAACCTCGACTCGCTGCGCCTCGGCCCGCTCGACCAGCCGCTGCACCAATATCTGTTGGCCGGGGTCGTCGAGGGCGTCGGGAGCTACGGAAATGCCGTCGGCGTCGCCACCGTCGGTGGAGAGACCCAGTTTCACGCCTGCTACGCGGGTAACATCCTCGTGAATGCGTTCAATCTGGGCATCATCGAGACCGACAAGATCTTTCTTGCGCGCGCGTCGGGCGTGGGCAATCCCGTCATGTACGTCGGCAGCAAGACCGGGCGCGACGGGATCCACGGTGCGAGCCTGCTCGCGTCGGCGGAGTTCGACGCAGAGAGCGAGGCGAAGCTTCCGACCGTTCAGGTCGGAGATCCATTCACCGAAAAGTGTCTAATCGAGGCCTGCCTCGAGTTGATGGCGACGGATGCGGTGGTGGGTATCCAGGACATGGGAGCGGCGGGTCTCACCTGTTCGTCATTCGAGATGGCCAGCCTGTCGGGGACCGGGATCGCGCTGGATCTCGACGCCGTCCCGCAGCGCGAGACCGGCATGATCCCCTACGAGTTGCTGCTGTCCGAGAGCCAGGAGCGCATGCTGCTGGTCGCCCAGGCGGGGCGCGAAGAAGAAGTTGCCGAGATCTTCCGGCGCTGGGATCTCGACGTCGCGGTGGTCGGACGCGTGACCGACGACGGGCGGATGCGGATCCAGTGGAAGGGCGAGACGGTCGTCGACATTCCGGTCGATCCCGTCGCGAAGAGTTCGCCCGAACTCGATCGCCCCGTCGCGCGCCCCGCGGATCTCGGCGAACGGCAGAAGCTCGACCTCGCCTCGGTTGCGCCCGAAGAGGATTTCGAGGCGGCGCTGTGCGAACTGCTCGGCTCGCCGAACCTCGGGTCGAAGGCGTGGATCTACCGCCAGTACGATCAACTCGTGCAGGGCGATACGGTGATTCGACCCGGTGGCGACGCGGCGTTGATCCGCGTCCGCGGCCGAGACGGCGAGCCGACCGCGAAGGGGCTCGCGATGTCGGTCGACTGCAACCCGCGCTGGTGTTGGCTCGACCCGCACGTGGGTGCGATGGCCGCGGTCGCCGAGGCGGCCCGCAACGTCGCCTGCACGGGAGCGCGTCCACTCGCGCTCACCAACTGTCTGAATTTCGGCAGTCCCGAGCGACCGGAGATCATGTGGGAATTCGCAGAGGCGACCCGCGGGATCTCCGAAGCCGCCGTAGCACTCGAGACGCCCGTGGTGTCGGGCAATGTCTCGTTCTACAACGAGACATCGGGACGCGCGATCTACCCGACGCCAACGATCGCGGTCGTCGGGCTGCTCGAGAGCTGGGAGCACCACGCGGTTTCGCATTTTTCACAGCCGGGCCTGTCGATCGTGCTGCTCGGCGAAAGCCGCGAGGAACTCGGCGGCAGCGAGTGGCTCGCGCAGCGTCGCGGCCTCGAGGCGGGCCTGCCCCCGGTCGTCGATCTCGCGCACGAAAAGCGCCTCCACGGCCTGCTCGCAGCCGGCGTGGCGCGCGGGCTGATCCGCAGCGCCCACGATGTTTCCGACGGTGGACTCGCGGTGGCGTTCGCGGAGTGCGCGTTTACCGGGCCGGCACGGGTGGGTGCTACGGTTCGGCTGCCGGGTACCATCCGACCCGACGCACTGCTCTTTGGGGAATCGACCGGCAGGGTCGTCGCGACGACCTCGGACGCGAAGGCACTGATTGAACTCGCGCGAGAATCCGGAGTCCCTGCCGAGTGCATCGGTGAAACCGGAGGCGAACGGTTGTCGGTTGGACCCATCGAAGGAGAGCCGTGGCTCGACGTCGAAGTCGTGTCGCTCTACGAACGCTGGCGGGACGCCATCCCGCGCAGGTTGGGAGAATCGTGAGCCGCAGACTGATCGAGATCGACCCCGCACTCGAGAGAGAACTCGCCGGAGAACTCCAGCGCGATCGCTTTCACGACGAGTGCGGCGTGGTCGGGATCCAGGGCCATTCAGAGGCCGCCAACATCGCCTACCTGGGCCTCTACGCGCTGCAGCACCGCGGGCAGGAGAGCGCGGGGATCGTCACGACAGATGGCGGTGAGCACCGCGTGCACCGCGCGATGGGCCTGGTCGCAGACGTCTTCAACGAGAAGACCCTGCGCAAGCTTCCGGGCCGGATGGCGATCGGTCACGTTCGCTATTCGACGGCCGGCGGCAGCCAGCTTCGCAACGCGCAACCGTTTTGCGCGACGACCGACGGCGGGCCGGTTGCGATCGCCCACAATGGCAACCTCGTCAACGCCCTCGCGATCCGGCGCGAACTCGAGGGCCGCGGCGCGATCTTCAGCACCACGGCCGATAGCGAGACGATCGTCCAGTTGCTCGCGCGATCCCGCGAGCGCACCCAGGAAGAGCGTTTGATCGACGCGCTTTCACGCGTCAAGGGCGCGTTCAGTCTGGTCTTGATGACGGGCGACTCGCTGATCGCCGTGCGCGATCCCCACGGATTTCGTCCCCTCTGCCTCGGACGTCTCGACCGGTCCTGGGTGGTGGCGAGCGAAACCTGCGCACTCGATCTGATCGGAGCCGAGTACGACCGCGATCTGGAGCCGGGTGAGGTCGTGGTGATCAAGCGCGGGCGGATTCGCACCCTGCGTCCATTCATGCAGAAGGTGAAAGAGCGCTTTTGTATCTTCGAGTACATCTACTTTGCGCGGCCCGACTCGAACCTCAACGGTCAAAACGTCTACGCCTATCGAAAGGAGTTGGGTCGACTGCTCGCGCGCGAGCACCCGGTAAACGCCGATCTGATCGTGCCGGTTCTCGACTCGGGCAACACCGCAGCGCTCGGTTACGCGGAGGAGATCGGCATCCCGTACGAGCAGGCGATGATTCGCAACCACTATGTGCGACGCACCTTCATCGAGCCCGCACAATCGATCCGGCACTTCGGTGTCAAGGTGAAGCACAACGCGGTCGCGAGCGTCTTGAAGGGCAAGCGCGTGGTGCTGGTCGACGACTCGATCGTGCGCGGGACCACTCTCATCAAGCTCGTGACGATGCTGCGCAACGCCGGCGCGACCGAGGTTCACCTGCGAATCTCGGCGCCGCCGACCATCGGGCCCTGCCACTACGGGATCGACACACCCACCCGCGCCGAGTTGATCGCGAACAACCACAGCGTCGACGAAATCTGCGAGATCATCGGCGCGGATTCGCTTCGCTATCTCTCGCTGGAGGGGCTGCGAAAGAGCGCCGAGCCGCTCAAAATCGGCTTTTGCGACGCCTGCTTCTCCAACGACTACCCGGTCGAGGTGGAAAGCGGCGACAAGATCCCCCAGCTCTCGCTGTTTCGGGCCGTCGAGGACGACGGCTGACAGCCCGCTGGTCGAGCGCTGCTCTCAGCGCAAAAAAAGTATTGATTTCTAGTGAATTACATCGGTACTTGCGTATCGGGGTGAGCCTCACCCAGTGCGCGCGATCCCCACTGCAACGCCTTCCAGAAGTTGAGCGCTGAGCCCCGTCGGCCGATAACCCGAGCGGGACAGTTTGCTTTGTCGATAGAGAGGGACCACTGTGGGCGCCCCTTCTAGGGTATTCCAGCTGGAATTTTCGAGCGCGGAGGAATTCCAGCAAGAACACACCGCCAATCTCGTGAACGGCGGCGTGTTCATTGCGACGTTGGAGCCCGCAACGCCGCGCGAGATGGTGTCCGTCGAGCTTGCGCTCGCGGGCCAGCCCAAGAAGATTCGACTCGACGGAGAGATCGTCCACATCGTGCCGCCCGAAATGGCGGAAGCCGGCGCGGTGCCGGGCGTGGCGGTTCAGTTTGCCTGCACGCAGACTGCGCTGCGAGCGGCCCTGGAACCGTTCGTCCAGGCGGCCGGAGCGCCGCGGCCCGAGCCGCCCGATTCCGGGCGCCGGAAGGCGCCGCGTGTGCCCGCGCAGGTGCCGATCCGGATCAAGGCGCCGGGGATCTCGCTGTCCGGCCGCACCCGCGACATCAGCCTCTGCGGTGTGCTGGTTTCGGTCCCGGGCGATTCGATGCCCGTGGGCAGCCGGGTTCAGCTGACGATCGAACATCCGAGCAACGGTGAGTCGATCGGTGTCGAAGCGACCGTCACGCGCCAGGTTGCGAGCAAGGGCGGTGTGGTTGCACTCGCGATCGAGTTCGATCCGGCCCCCGAGCGACAGGACGAACTGCACAGCTTCATCGCCGACGTCCAGAGCGCCGAGCACAGCCGGCGGCTGGGCGGAATGCACGGTTCACTGACGGAGATCGGACCACAGAACCTGCTCCAGATGCTCGGCAAGACGGCGCCCCACGGAACCCTGACCGTCTCCCACGAAAACGAGGAAGCGGTCATCGGCTTCGAGGGGCAAATGTTGTGTTATGTGAAGCTCGGAACGATCACCGGAATGAAGGCGCTCACGCGCGTGCTGGGCTGGGACGAGGGTACGTTCGAATTTCACGCCCGGCTCGAATCGGTGATGTCCGAAGATTCACCGATGCTGCTCGACGCGGCGCTGCTCGAAGCCACGCGCAACCTCGATGAACTGGGGACGCTCGATCTCAGCGTGCTCCCGCTCGACGCCAAGGTGTGCTTCGAATCCGTACCCGCGGGACCCGGTGGGGAGGAAACCTCCAAGGTCGAGGACGCGGTACTCGATCTTGCGCGAGGCGAGTTCACGATCCGGCGCATCGTCGACATGATCCCCGAGCCCGATGTGGAGGTTTTGCGGGCGATTACCTTCCTCGCCGATCTCGGGTCGATCACGATCGTTACGCGCTGAGTCCAGCGGCGCATTCGAACAGCTGTTCAGCGAGAGACGATGGTTTCGCGCCCAAAGTTTTCGTCGTCGCGATCGGGGCAGTCGACGTTGTAGTGAAGTCCCCGGCTCTCGCGTCGAAGCGCGGCGGATTCGACCACCAGTTGCGCGACGGTGGCGAGGTTGCGCAATTCGATCAGGTCGGGTGTGAGCTTCCAGTTCCAATAGTATTCGGTGATCTCGGCGCGCAGCAGGTCGATGCGCCGCCGTGCGCGCTCGAGGCGCCGGTCGCTGCGCACGATGCCGACGTAATTCCACATCAGCCGTCGAATCTCGTCCCAGTTCTGGGTGATCACGACCGCTTCTTCACTCTCGGTCGCGTCGCCTTCTTCCCAGGCGGGCACCTCGACCGGCTCGCGCGAGATCTCGCCGAGCCGCTGTCTCGTCGCCTTGGCGGCCGCATCCGCGAAGACGAGGGCCTCGAGCAGCGAGTTGGAGGCCAGCCGGTTTGCGCCGTGGAGTCCCGTGTAGGCGACTTCGCCGGCCGCAAACAGGTTGGTCACGTCGGTTTCGCCCGTCAGGTCGGTGCGCACGCCGCCGCACCAGTAGTGGGCGGCGGGCACCACCGGAATCGGCTTTTGGGTGAGGTCGAAACCGAATTCCATGCAGCGCGCGTAGATGTTGGGGAATCGCTCGCGCAGGAAATCGGCTGGCCTGTGGGTGATGTCGAGAAAAACAGAGTCGTCGCCCGAGCGTTTGAGTTCGGTGTCGATCGCGCGCGCCACGATGTCGCGAGGAGCCAGGTCCTTCATCTCGTGGTAGCGCTCCATGAAGGCCTCGCCCGCCGCCGTGCGCAGGATGCCACCCTCGCCGCGCACGGCTTCGCTGATCAGAAAGGATTTGGCGAGCGGGTGGAAGAGGCAGGTCGGGTGGAATTGGACGAACTCCATGTTGCCGAGGGACGCGCCCGCCCGGTACGCCATCGCCATTCCGTCGCCCGACGCGATGTCCGGGTTGCTGGTGTAGAGGTAGACCTTTCCCGCGCCACCCGTCGCGAGCATCGTCACGTGAGCGCAAAAGCGCAGCACCCGCCCGCTCTCGGAGTCGAGCACGTAGGCGCCTAGCACGCGGTTGTCGCCCGGGAGCCCCGCGTGTTCGACGGTCAGCAGGTCGACCGCGCAGTGGGTCTCGAACAGCGTGATGTTGGGATGCGCGCGCACGCGTGCGATCAGCGCGCGCTCGATCTCCTTGCCGGTGGTGTCGCGATGATGAAGGATGCGCCGGTGGGTGTGGCCGCCTTCCTGGCCGAGGTCGAAGGCGAGATCCGACCGGTCGCTGTCCGGCCTCGCGGGATCGAAGTCGGTCCCGAGCTTGAGCAGTTGGTCGATCATCGCGGGGGCGCTCTCGACGACCTTCTTGACGACCTCTTCGCGGCACAGGCCCGCACCCGCGTTGATGGTGTCGCGCGCGTGGGCCTCGAAGGAGTCGCTCGAGTCGAGGACCGCTGCGATCCCGCCCTGCGCCTCACTCGTCGCGGAGTCCGCGGCGTGCTGCTTGGTGACGATCGCGACGGTCCCGTGCTCGGCGACCTGCAGGCCGTAGAAGAGCCCGGCGATCCCGCTCCCGATGATCAGGACATCGGAGTCGTAGCGTTCTTGCACGGGGGATCTCCGCTCGATCGGGGCGGGGCTTCGTGGGTTCGGCCTAAGGGAGAGCCCAGAAGTCTCCGATTAGGTAGGTTCGGTGGACGCGCGGCGATTGTACCCGTGGGGTTATGCGGAGTCGAGGATCCTCCCCCGCGGGGAATCGGCCCTCAACCCCACAAAAGAGTTCAAACCAACGGAGGTGGAGTGCGGCAACAGATCCGGCGAAAGGTGGTGATCGGCGGGCTGCTCAGCGGCCTGTTGCTGTTGTTGGTGACTGCGGCCCACGCCGGCGGCCGCCAGATCTACACCTTCGTCGATTCGCGTGGGGTGACCCACTTCAGCAACGTTCCGAACGACTCGCGCTACGTCGCGATTCCGGCGCCGCAGCGCGGTTCGGAGCCGAGCCGCAGCGCGCCCCGATACATCGGTTACGACGGTCTGATCCTGCTGACGGCGCGCGAACACGGCGTCCCCCCGGCCCTCGTCAAGGCGGTGATCGCCGCGGAGTCCCTTTTCGACGCGGACGCGGTGTCCCACAAGGGCGCCCAGGGTCTGATGCAGCTGATGCCGACGACCGCCTCGAAACTCGGTGTCGTGGATCCGTTCGCCGCCGACCAGAACGTCAACGGCGGGGTTCGCTACCTGCGCGAGATGCTCGACCGCTACGGTGACATGGGCCGCGCGCTCGCCGCCTACAACGCGGGCCCGAAGGCGGTAGACCACTACCGCGGAATCCCCCCCTACCCCGAGACGCGGGCTTACGTGCAGCGGGTTATGACCTACTATCGCGATTACAATGGCGATTTCGGTCGATGACGGACCGGTCGGCACGGTGCCTCCCGTAGCTGAACCGAACCCGATCGCGCGTGAGAAATTCTGGAACCTTCCGAACACGATCACCGTCGTGCGCGTCGGTGTGGTTCCGATCTTGCTGCTGTTACCGTGGTTTTCGGATCGCGCGAGCAGTTCCTTCATCGGTTGGTGTTTCACGATCGCCGCATTCTCGGATCTGCTCGACGGTTGGCTCGCGCGCCGCGGTCAACAGGTCACGCGCATCGGCAAACTGCTCGACCCGCTCGCCGACAAACTCATCGTCTCGACGGCGCTGATCGTGTTGGTGTCGAGCGGGCGCATCCCAGCGTGGGCGACCTGGATGGTCGTGGTGATCGTGGGCCGCGAACTCGCGGTGACGGGCCTGCGCGGTCTGGCTTCATCCCAAGGTCAGGTGATGGCGGCGTCGGGCTACGGAAAAATCAAGACCTTCACCCAGAACGTCGCAATCGGCGCCATGATCTTCCACTACCAGACGCTGATCTTTTCGTTTCACAGCATCGGCTTGGCGCTGCTGGGTCTCGCGACACTGCTCACGCTCTGGTCCGGTTACACGTACTTTGCGGAGTACTTCCGCGCTGAAGGGCGGGGCGGCCCCCCGGAACCTGGGAGCATGGCATGACGCATTTGCAGGAACTCGGCCGCAAGATCGACGCCCTCGACTTCCGGGTCGGCGTGATCGGCCTCGGCTACGTGGGACTTCCGCTCGCGGTTGGCTTCGCGAAGGCGGGCGTGCAGGTGATCGGCTTCGACCTCGACGGGCAGAAGGTTCGATCGATCCAGAACGGGGTTTCCCACATCGAAGACGTTTCGTCCGAGGAGCTCGCGGCCGCGCGCGCGGCTGGCAAGCTCAGCGCGACGACCGACTTCAGTGAGCTTGCGCAATGCGACGTGATCAACGTCTGCGTGCCGACGCCGTTGACCAAGACCCGGGACCCCGACGTTTCGTACATCGTCCGCGCGGTCGAAGACATCTGCAAGAGCCTGCGCCCGGGCCAGCTCATCATCCTCGGCAGCACCACCTATCCCGGCACCACCCACGACCTCTATGTGCCGATGCTCGAAGCCGGTCGACTGAAGGTCGGCGAAGACTTTGCGGTTGCGTTCGCGCCCGAGCGGATCGACCCGGCCAACACCGAATTCGAAGTGCACGAGGTTCCGAAGGTGGTGGGCGGGGAAACGCCGCTCTGCACGCAGCTGGCCGCGCAGGTGTTCCGGCTGGTCTTCGACGAGATCGTGCGGGTTTCGTCGACCCAGAGCGCCGAAATGGTGAAGCTGCTCGAGAACACCTTCCGCGCGATCAACATCGGTCTCGCGAACGAGGTTGCGCTGATGTGCGGGCGCCTCGGTCTCGACGTCTGGGAGGTGATCGACGCCGCGGCCACCAAGCCCTACGGCTTCATGAAGTTCCTGCCGGGCCCCGGCCTCGGCGGTCACTGCATTCCGGTTGACCCCGCCTACCTGGCCTGGAAGATGCGCTCGCTGAACTTCCAGGCGCGCTTCATCGATCTCGCGACCGAGATCAACGGCCAGATGCCCCGCCACGTCGCCGACCGCATCAACGATCTGCTCAACGCGGACCGCATCGCGGTCAACGGCGCGAAGATCCTGATCCTCGGCGTGGCCTACAAGTCGAATGTGTCGGACCTGCGCGAATCGCCGGCCCTCGACGTGATGCGGTTGCTCGTCCAGAAGGGCGCCGATCTCAGCTACTCGGATCCCCACGTCCGGGAGGTCGCGCTGGACGGCCACACCTTCAAGAGCGTCGAGCTCACCGACGAGCTGCTCGGCGAGTTCGATCTGGCCGTGATCATCACCCAGCACGCGGCCGTCGACTACGATCGCATCGTCGCGCGCTGCGCCCGCATCTTCGACACCCGAAACGCCACCCGCGACGTCGCCGCGGGCCGGGAAAAGATCACCAAGCTCTAGGGAGGCCCCCTCGCGGCGTCTGGGCGAAAAACCCTTGACGAGACGCCACAGTCCAGCTTGAATCTACGCCTCTTCCAAGCACGAGTAGCTCAGTTGGTAGAGCGCCACGTTGCCAACGTGGGGGTCGCCGGTTCGAGCCCGGTCTCGTGCTCCAGATAAACTTCAACCCCGCCAAGTATTTAGCTTGGCGGGGTTGAAGCGTTTACGGGGATTGCGAATCGCCCCCATCTTCGTCGCGTGTAAGCAGGTCAAGCAGCTTCACATTGACGAAGAGCTTCTCCCGCCCGAAGGCCTGCTCGCGCAGCATTTCGATTGACGCGAGTGCCTTCAGGTATCGCGAGGCGGCCTGGCGTCCCGCGATGTCGGCCGCGACGACATTCGATATGCGGCAGTAGGGTTGTTCGAAAACGACGTCGATTAGCTCGCGGCTGTAGATCTTCGGAAGGGCTCCACGCACGAGCTTGATTGCCTCCTCCGCGAGGTCACGGATGGCGGAGATCTTGGCCGCAGTCCAAGTCGCAGTTTCTTCAACGCCGCGCAGCATGAACAAAAGCCATGGCTCCCATCCGCTTTGGTCGTTCTTGCGCGTGATTTCCAGAAGCAGGCGGTAGTAGTCCGACTTGTGGGCGATGATGTAGCGACTCAGATAGAGAATCGGCATAGGGAGAAGTCTCTGCTCGACGAGGTATAGGCTGTTGAGTATGCGCCCGCTGCGACCGTTTCCGTCAGTGAAGGGATGGATGGCCTCGAACTGATAGTGAGCAACGGACATCCGGATGAGGGGGTCGAGGGTGTCGGCGTGGAGCGGGTCTGCCGCGTGAAGGAATTGCTCCCAGTTGGCCAGTAGATCTCGGATCCGCGATTCGGTTTCGGGCGGGGTGTAGATGACTTCGTTCGACATTTGATTGACGAGTGCCGTGCCGGGAACATGGCGCACGCTCATTTCAGTGCCCTTGATTTCCGTGCATACCACCTCCGCAGTACGGGTGCAGAGGGGGCGGTCATTCAGAGTCGCGAATCCTTCGAGCAGGGCGCGCCGATATCGCAGCGCTTCCCGGGTTGCGGGGTCAGCCGTTCCCTCGGCCTGGAGGTGGCGGAAGAGCTTGTCTGCGGTCGTGACGATGTTCTCGATTGCTGAGCTGGCGCGTGCTTCGAGGAGGGGCAGCGTATTGATGAGAATTGCACTATTGGGAATCAGCTCGGCTGCTTGCTTCAGTTCGGCAAGCGCAGCTCTAGCCCTAATGCACTGTCTTAGAATAGGTTTTGTCTCTAGGTCGACGTTGGGAGGGAGCGCCGGCAGGTCGTTGTACGGCCGGTCTGGGCGCCATCGTGAAGGCATGACGTGTCTCCAAAAGTCAATTATTGAAACACGTCAGAAGCTTATGTCGTCAGCCGCAACAGATCAATAGAATATGATGTGATATTGCGATTTTGGCGACATGTGGTCGGCTGGTGACTCGATTCCGGTAAAACGCTTTCCCCCACTATTGACCGAAACGCATCGATATGACCGCTTCTGTCGAAATTCCTCAATGAAATCAACCCCAGCATCTCCTTGCCAACGTGGGGGTCGCCGGTTCGAGCCCGGTCTCGTGCTCCAGATCAAGTGAACGCCCTCGGCTGGTTAGGTCGGGGGCGTTCTTGCGTTTGGCTTCCGGCGAGGAACTCGGAGTCGGATAGAGCAGTCCGGAGTCATCGCGCAACTCGAAATCTTGAGTGAAAGAGACTCCGCAGGAGGGTGCTCAGATGTGGGTCGATCTAGCTTGTTAGATAGTTGCGTTCGGTTGAGAAAAACTCAAGAGTG